>CAZBBS010000009.1:33967-56800 GCA_964490145.1 uncultured Enterobacteriaceae bacterium | reverse complement strand
AATAGGAGGCATAGGGTCCAGCCATGACATGGCTAAAATCAGCGATCCTGATTCCTGCTAATGGTTGCATTCAGTTACTGTCTCCTGAACAAATGACATTACCGTCATTGTCGATACTGTTTCTGGCCACATTGAAGACCCGGAGGCCGTCAATGCCATACCGTGAAAGTGATTCGGCATTCTGGCGGGCAAAATCCAGATAAAGGGCATCAAAACGCGCCTGGTCACTTGCCGGCACCTCGGCAATGATCACCCCCTGGGCCACGGCCTCCTGAAGACCTTCTTCCAGGGCAAGCTCAATCTGGTTGGCCAGCGCCTGTTGCCACACCTGAATACCGTCTTCCAGCACCTGTCGATGCTCCGCCGACAGGCTTTGCCAGCGAGTTTCATTCATGGCCCTTGCCGGATAGGCGCCACGCGGGATCACGAAGCTGGCATAGTAATCAGCCACTTCAGCAAAATGCAGGGAACGGAAGGTGTCCATTGGCGCGACCACACCATCAAGCACGCCCTTGGCCAGGGCGGAATAGACATCACCCATCGGCATGTTCACCGGATCGGCCCCCAGCTGTTCCAGCACACTCAGCAATTCGGTGGGCGCACGTATCCGCATACCCTGCAGGTCGGCCAGCGATGTCACCGGTTTGTTGGCTGTCACGATGCCGGGCAGACTGCCCCCCTGGATGGCGAGTATCTTCAGACCTTCAATTTCGCGTTCGAACTGTGCATTGCCCTGAGCCATACACGTATACAGGGCAATCTGGTCAGCGATGGTTGTGGTGCCACTGTAAAAACCGGACTGGATCCTGATGAGGTGCGCCCCGCCTTTTACATAAATAGGCGTAATCAATCCGATATCCGCCAGCCCATGACGCAGCTCTTCCATGGAATGCTCAGAAGAGAGCAAGGCACCTGACCAGCTCGGCCGGATGATGAGGGAACCCTGTGATTCGGCTTCGATGAAATCCATCCAGACCTGGTCAGCCCGACTGAAGGGGTGGGACGGCGGATACGGTGTGGCGTAGATCAACTCGGTCACTCCAGCAGGAACCTGCCGTTCACAAGCCACCTGCAGGAGCAACACCAGGATGATGAAAGGGATTCTCATGCCAATCCGTTATCCTTCAGAAAATCAGCGACCAGTCCCACCATGGTGTCATGGTCCCAGCTGCTGGCATTGACCATATCAGCGTCCAGACGCAAGACAGGAACGCCGGCATCCTCCAGGGCCTGGGAGGTAATCAGTGTCCCTGACTGGGAAAGCCGGTTATCCGGCGGCACGAGCATGACGGCGGCATCAATGCCACAGCGCTGCGCCTCACTCACCATCCAGCCATTCATCCAGGGTGGCAGGTGCAGGACTTCATTCATGGAGCAGATACGGCTGGCCAGGGCTTCCATCACCCGCCCCCTGATTTCACGAATATACTGGGGGCCGGCAAAAGGGGTGTACATGGACCAGACGAACACGGCACCCAGGTCTTTTTCCAGCGCCTGGTAAAATCCCGGATCGTGCCATACCCCGGCGCCAATCCACATCAGGCGCAAACGTTCATTGTCCGCCACACCGATACCCTGCCTGACCCGCTCAGCCACTTCGTCACGGAACTTCTTCGCGTGGGCCACGGCCCAGTCTGACCCCCGGTGCCACTGGGGAATCATGGTGTTTGGCATCTGGTCGGCAATGGAGACCGGACAGGGTCTGGCCTCGCCGATCATCCTGGCAGCCTCGGCAATATACCCTTCCTGCTTATTGATCCTCTCCATCAATTGTTTCAATGCCTCGGGGTCAAAAGTGCGGCCGGTTTTTTCCTCGAGCAAGGCAATCAGATCACCGATTTCCTCGACCATCAGATCGATGCGATCCTGCTGGTAGACCCGCTCCCAGTCGGTATTGGAATGGGCATACCAGTCCTGTTCCTTATGCTCCCAGGCCGGCGCCTCCATGGCAAAAAAATCGGTATCAAGGGCTTCAGCCCACTGGCTAAAAACCCGCTGGATACAATCACAGGTCAGCCGGGCCACCAGCACGGCGGGCCTGGGGAGCCCGCCCCAGGGTGCGGTTTCGGGATCTCCGGCCAGCGTACAGGCCAGCCCCAGGGAGCAGTACTTGCAGCTGTTGTCCGGATAGCCCATCTCCACCAGTGCATCGAAATACCTTGTGGAAAGCTGCTTGGCCGAAATATAGGCCGACCACCACTGGTTTGTAACCAGCGGAATATCCATGGCGTGAAAAATTTCATGGGGGGTATCCGCCTGGGCCAGTACAAAGGCTTCACCTTCTTCGACCACACGACGCTTCAGTTCCTTGCCATAGGCACGCTGGTAACTGGTGGCCTGCGCGGTACAGGCCAGGTCCTTGCGACTGCGTTGTCCACCTGCGGCGCTCATTTCAGTACTCCTGATACTTCAAGTTCATGTATCTGCTGTTCATTCAGTCCTGCGAGACTCGAGGCAATTTCAGCATTATGTTCACCCATGGCTGGTGCCCGGAACGGGGCCAGTGTCACTGTGGAGAAATCCATGGGCGTTCTCACGTGCCCGAAAGCACCCAGCAAGGGGTGTGGCAATTCCACCAGCGCACCACGTGCCCGGAGTGTCGGATCAGCTATGGCCTGCGCTATATCCTGCACCACCCCGGCGGCAATACCGGCCTGCTGCAGTTGCGCCATGACCTCATACTCATCATGTTGTGCTGTCCAGTTCCCCGGTTCTTCTTCGCCAGTGATGTCACACAATGCCTGCCACTGGGCTTCGTCTCTGACACTGATGGCGATCCAGCGGTCCTCGCCACGGCAGGGCCAGAGTCCCTGACGGTACCAGGCCTTATCATCATTGCCCTGTCTTGCCGGCCTCTGTCCGGCCTGCTCCTGCATGAAGGCATCATGCATCTGCTGGACACAGATTTCATACATGGAGGCATCTATGTGGGCACCACTACCATTGTGTTCGCGCTGGGCCAGCACAGCTGCTGCGGTCGCCGCCATGACAAAAGGCACGATCACATCCCCGTAGGGGACTGATCCGGGAATCACCGGGTCCCGGTCCGGCCATCCTGTCAGGAAGGTGCGTCCGGACAGGGCGCCGCCGGTGCCATCCACCCCCCACTCCTGTGCCAGTGGACCGGTCTGGCCATAGACACTACCGGACACCATGACAACCCCCGGGTTGCGTGCCCTGACCGCGTCATAATCCAGCCCCAGTTTGGCCATGGTGCCCGGGGAAAAATTTTCCACGATCACATCCGCCCATTCGACCAGCGGCCCAAGAATGTCCCAGGCCTGCGGCTGTTTCATATCCAGAGACAGGCTGCGCTTGGAACTGTTCAGGTGGGCAAACCAGGGTTTGTCATCGAAACTTTTACTCGATGATGCTGACACCTGGACATCCAGCCGGGACAGACAGGGACGGGTCCGGCTTTCCACCTTGATCACGTCAGCCCCCAGGTCACCCAATGTCTTGGTGGTGATGGACCCCACCAGGGCCCAGGAGAAATCCAGTACTCTGACCCCGGACAAGGGGCCCGGTCTGTCCGAAGAGGCCATGTGCCGGGGCCCGGCACCCTCCCCGGGCACCAGGCGGGCAAAGCGACCCGGCCGTTTAACCGCGTTATCCTGCTGCCAGAATCCACGCGCCTCCAGATGGGGGTCAGCCAGTACATCGGCCGGCTGTGCCACGACACAGGCATTGATACCGCGGGCATGTCCTTCGGTGGCTATCTCATGCCGGGTTCGCGTCCTGAAAAAACGGTCCATGGCCTCTTCCCAGACCTGTCGTGTTTCTGCCGGCAGGGTCGAGCGGTTATAACCGAGCCAGTCCATATCCTTCATGGGATTGGGCAAGCCGGCTTCATTCATCCAGTCCGACAAGGCCTGGTTGGCCGGGGCACCAAAACGCCCGGTCATCAGGGAATGGAAGCACCAGCCGTCCTTGAGTGCCCAGATGGCACGCACCGCGACCTTGTTGTAACTGAGCCTGCCGCCGGAACGCTGCAGCTTGCGCTGGTCAAACTGCCAGGCCAGGATACTGCTGACATTCCGGTTGAAGGCCACTTCCTGGATGGACACATCCACATGCTGGCCCTGCCCTGTCCGGCAGACATGCAGCCAGGCGGCCATGGCGCCGCAGGCCGCGACCATTTCAGCATGAAAGGTACAGGCATCCAGGGCTTCCTTCACCGGTGGTCGATCCGGATCACCGGTCAACCTGAGGGTGCCGCTCATGGCTGAAGCCACCAGTTCACTGCCAGTAAACACGGCGCCCGGTCCATAACTCCCAAAGGGGGTAACGGAGATATGGACCAGGCTCCGGAAAGCGTTTTCCAGATCCGCTCTATGCCAGCCAGCCGCTTCCAAAGCAGGCAGACCGACACCGTCAACCAGGAAATGGATATCGGCCAGCCCGGCGGGCGCCATGGGCGCCGTTACCAGCTCTGCACCCAGTGAGGCAAGATACCGGGGCAAGGGCCTGTCGGGAGTCATCCCGTAGAGGGCAACACGTTTTCCGGCCAGCAGCGTCATCGTGCCACCTCCCGCAGAAATTTCGTCACTTGCCCGGCCGTATCGTCCTGCCCGTTCCAGCGACGGTGAGTAAGCACAAGAAAGGGCAGCCCCAGGGTTTCCAGGGTTTTGCGCTGTCTGGCCACATCCCAGGCCAGGGATTCATCATCTTGGGTCACCCAGAGAATGACGGCATCGGCATCGGCCAGTGACAAGGCGTTTTCAAGGATGCCACTGCGACTGACGAAGGTCCGTGAACCGCTGGCATACCGGTTCATGTGTCTTGCAACGGCTTCCACAGGACCATGACCCACCGGGGCAAGCGGGGGTCCGTAACGCAGCAGACTGCGCTGGTGAGCTTCACCGGTGATATTCCAGCCAGCCGCTTCAACCACCGTATGCAAGGTATCATCCGGTGGCACTGATCCCGCCAGCAAGACCCGGGGATGTGTGCAAGCCGGAATCCGTACCGAGGCAAGTTCAGGCATTACAGCAGTAAAAAGCTCGGCCCGGGCAATATGTTCATACAGGGTTCCCCGACCCTGGCGAGACGTCAGCAGATCACTGTAAAACGTCCGGCAGGTATTGGCCTGTGCAATCCCGGCTTCCAGGTCAGCATCCCCCATGTTCAGCATGGCAAGCATCTTTTCCAGTACCCTGGTGTTATGGCGCACACTGGTCTCCCGGGGAATACAGGCGATATCCAGGATCAGAGGCTCGGGGCCCTTGATCCGTCCCCGGGCCTGCAGTTCGCACAGGTAGTAATAGAAACGTTGGCAGGCATCATCACCCCTAGTGAATATCACCTGTTCGAACAGATCAAAACGCCCTGCTGCCCAGTCTTCGAGGATGGAGCGGGTCCAGCCCGGAAACGACGACTCAAGCCACTGATCGGCAAAGGGTGTTTTGCGCTGCTTGTCCCAGGGCAGATGGCAGAACTGTCTGGACGCACCAAGGCGCAGGTCCAGGGGCAAATCCAGCCCGACATAGCCTATCGGGGAATCTGCTGTCCTCGCATGGACCAGCGGGTCGGTCAGCGTCGTGTTGAGCCAATGTTCAAGGTTTTCCATCAGGCCATCCAGGTCGGTAATGCCATGGCAATCACCGGAAATAAAATCAGCAACATCAGGTGCACAAAATCTGCCGCGAGGAAGGGAATCACACCCCGGAATATCTGCCCCAGTGAAACATCCTTGGCCACACCCTGAATCACATACAGGTTCATCCCCATGGGGGGATGGATGAAGCCGATTTCGGTGGCGCGTACCAGGAAGATGCCGAACCAGATGGGAGACAGTCCCAGCGAGGTCACCACCGGCAGCAGTATCGGGGTCGCCAGCAGCATGAGCGCGAGTCCGTCCAGTACCGAGCCCAGCAGCAACAGAAACAGTGCCATCAGCATCACGGTGGATGTCGGGCCGCCGCCCAGGGAAGTGATCAGCCCGCCGGCGGCGTCCGTTAATCCGGTAATGCTGATAAACACTGAAAACACCAGAGTACCGATCACCACGGTGTAAATCATGCCGCTGGTCTTGAGGGTGTCTTCCAGCGCCTGATAAAGCATCGGCCAGGAAAATCGCCGGCGCCATAATGTGATCAGAAAGGCACCTGCCGCGCCCACGGAAGCGGCTTCCGACGGGGTGAACCAACCCAGTACGATACCGCCAATGACCACCAGAATCAGGGACAGGATATCCACCACTTTTTTCAGTGCCTGCCAGCGCTCGGGCCACCCGGCTCTTTCTGTCTGGGGAGCCAGTGACGGCTTCCAGCGCACCAGCAGGGAAATCACCAGCAGGTAAAACAGCATCTGGGTGATGCCCGGAATAATGGCAGCGGTGAACAGGGTGCCGATGGACTGCTGCGAAATAATGCCGAAAACGATCAATGTGCCTGACGGCGGAATCATCTGCCCCAGGGTGCCGCCGGCTGCAACCACACCGGTGGCCAGGGAATCGGAATAACCGTGGCGGCGCATTTCCGGAACCGCCACCAGACCGATGGTGGCCGCCGTGGCCAGGCTGGACCCATTGATGGCACCGAATCCGGCACACCCCGCCACAGACGCCTGGGCAAGCCCACCCCGGCGATGGCCCAGACAGCGTGCAGCGGCATCAAACAGGTCGCGACTCGCACTGGAGGAAAAACACAGGTGGGCCATTAACAGAAAAAGCGGCAGGGTGCCCAGTTCGTAGCGGGTGAGGGTCTCCATCACAACCACACCGGACTTGATCAGGGCCGGCTCAATGCCACTCACCACAATCAGGCCGCCAAGACCCACAAGCCCCAGTGCACACCCAATCGGCATCCCGAGCAACAACAGGAAGAACAGCACCAGGACACCGACAAGGCCTGTACCGGGCGTCGCCATCATGCCTGCCTCCTGGCAATCTGGATGGCCTGTTTCAGGAACAGGCAGGCAACAACAAACATGGCCCCGACCAGCACAATACGTAATGGCCGGTATGGCAGATGCCAGAACTCACTTTCCTCAAAACCTGACCACAGGTCGGTCAGCAGCCACAGAGAGCCGGCAAAGAGGGCCAGGAAGAACAAGACCGAACACAGGTAGTTGATCGAGCCGGCAATGGCCTTGCCAGAATCACCCAGTCGACTGAAAAGGATCATGACGACGGCATGCCGGTTGTGGATCGTGGCGACAACCATCGCCAGGGCACCGGCAATGCCCACCACATACTGCACCAGTTCTATGGAGCCCAGCAGGGGAATCTGCGTGGCCCGACCGATCACGGCCAGGACATCGATGACCATGGCAGCCAGCAGCGCAGAGCCGCCGACAACCACCAGGGCACGATACAGCAGGGAATGTTCGGGGGCCTGTTTCATGCAACGCTTACCCATTTGTCATGTTTGTGCAAAGTCAGCTCGCCGAGCCCGGCTTCACGATTGATGGTTGCCAGGGTAGCCATGATGGCATCAACCTCTTGCCCTTCTGCCAGGCGGGGCCTGCCAGGAGGGTCCACGTAAACCGGTATCACCCCTGTTTCAAGCCGACCATCGGGATACCACAGTATCCGGGCCATAAAAGCATGTTTGGCCTGGGGGTGAAAAGGTGCCAGGACATAATCAGGATCAGGCTCAAAACCGAACAGCGCCTTGCGCCTGAGCGCCCAGGCCGCCCTTTCAGGATGATCCTGGGCCGGGCTCAGGGCACGGGTCACGACACAGCCATTGCCCAGCCCGTGAAATACCGGCACCCCCTTTATACAGGTAATGCCACGAATAATGTGCGCATGGTGGGAAATGATCACGTCGGCACCTGCCCTGACAGCGATATCTGCCAGCGCGTGTTCATAGGGCTCCACCAGCGCGGGGGTATGCACCGTGCCTTTATGCAGAGCCACGATAACCAGATCCGCCTGCTCACGGGCCTTGCTGATGTCTTCATTCAGAATCGCTTCACATTCAGGCAGTGGCCGGGTGAACGTGCTGGCCGGTGCGGGGGGCAAGCCATCCAGCGTGTCGACAGGCAGATAGGCGCACCCTGCCTTTTGGCTGCCGGCCCAGGCATTGGCCGGGCCCACCGCGTTGTAACTGAGCAGACCGACAGCACGGGAACCCACTGCAAACACAGCTGCCTGTCTTGCCGAACCGGCATCACATCCCGCACCGCAATGGCCAATACCCAGCCTGTCCAGTCCTGCAATCGTGTCTTCAATCCCCCGGGAACCACAGTCTGCCATATGATTTCCCGCCAGCGTCATCCCATGGAACCCTGCACGGGCCAGTGCGTCCAGGTGTGAAGGGTCTGCCCCCGGTGCCGGCACATCGCCCTTCAACTCCATGGTGCTGTTGCTATGCGGGACTTCCAGATGGCCGATCACCAGTTGCGCATCACGCAGGGCAGGTACCAGACCAGATAGCCAGTAATCAGGATTCGGTTCGTCCAGTACAATATCACCGGTACAAATAATAAGATCCGGGTCTGACGTTTGCTTATCTGACGACAAATGTTGGATCATACCGACCTACCACCCCGGGTTGAGCAGCCCATACCGGAAACAGGTGAATCATATATGCCAAAAAATGCAGTACCGCGGAAAAAATCCGGGCAGGTGACCACCCTTGATGTCATTGAAATCCTGCGGGAACACATCCGCCTTGGCCGCCTGGTACCCGGACAGCGACTGGTTGAAGTGGATATTGTTCGGGAAACCGGCGCGAGTCGGGGCAAGGTCAGGGAAGCTCTGAAGAAACTCGAAACAGAAGGTATTGTCAGCATAGAAGAATTCCGTGGTGCCTCGGTACGCCAGTTATCCATGGACGAGGTTCGCCAGATTTACAAAACCCGTATGGCACTTGAAGGTTTGCTCGCGGGAGAATTTGCCGAATCCGCCAACGAAACCCAGAAAAAAAACCTCCAGCAGATCCAGGCAAAAATGGATGCCCTTGAAAACAGTGGCGACCATCGGCGTTTTGGCAGGCTCAATCATGACTGGCACCTGCAGATCATCGAGGGCTCCGGAAACCAGTACGCCGCGCATTTCCTGACCCAGCTGACCGTGCCGGTCTACCAGTTGCTTTTTACCAGTTTTTATTCGTCCACCCGAATCGCTGATGCCAATGCTGACCACAAGATCATCACCCGGGCCATTCTGGAAGGCAAAGCCTCCGTTGCTGAAAAAACCATGCGCCAACATATCAAGGACGCCCTGGGTGCCCTGATTGATATGGAAAAGAAACGTCATAACGATAGCTGAAAATCCAAAGATTCCGGGCGACTGGCATCCACCCCTCCCCTGCCTTTTGTGTTTTTTATGCTTGCCACTATCCCGTCCCTGTCCGAGCGGGGTTCAGGATAACGTGGCCCGGTATTGTACACAATATTGTTAACAATATCGTTTGCCGATCCACCCCACCCTTGCCGTTCATTGTGTCAGTACAGGCAGATCCAGTGCTGCAGCATGCCCACCCCCCAGATGGAGAGTCATCACCGGGGCCGGTTCGCGGCGAATATCCTCAAGGTTGCGCTGCCTTGGATCAGCTCCGGTAATGGTCAGGCGTAGCCGGCTGCCAGCGGGCACGATATGGGAAACAGGCAGCAGACTGATATCCAGGCTGACCTTTTCACCGGGTTCAAGCGGCTGATGATCGGCTTTCCGGCCAGGATGCCAGGGCAAACCCAGCGTGTCATATGGGGCAATACCCTTGGCCCGGTATGATGCCGCCAGCCGGCCCATGGCCAGCACGTCAGCGTCGCCGGCCGGATTCACTTCTTCAAGGTAGACAAACACATGCATATCATCATCACTGGATTCCAGAGTCAGGTGAGCCACAGGATATCCCTCCAGATGCATATCATCGCCCAGCGTCTCACTGGTAAACGTCAAGCCGTGTTCATCCTGGGCTTCTGACCAGAAAGCAAAATACTCATCACTGCCCACGTCGTAATCCACCTGCATCTGCTGGCTTGCCGCTGCCGGCCGGTCGCTGGTCAGACTGCCGTCATTGACAGACCCTGCGGTTCCGCTGCGCATGGGTGCCAGGAACCAGGTCCGGGTTTGGGCAGCATCGCCCGGCAGGAAATTGCCGGTTTTCCAGGAGGCGTCCAGCGGTTCATTTTCCACCCAGAGCCGGGTTCTGGGCTGGCTGGTGTATCCGTTATCGATGCCTTTCAGATGAAAATCAAAAAACTGCTGAATCTCTCCTCCCAGATCATAACCGGGAGGTGGGACACAGTGAGTGCCGGGACCAATCAGCAATCGACTGTCGAGATTGGCCGCCGCCAGTATCACCTGGGACGTGGGCTCATCCTTGAGATTGCTCCAGAAATAGGTCGCGATACCGCTATCCTGCAGATCCTTCAGGTAGGTGTATGGCCCGACCTCCTCCCAGAAGGCATTGCCCGTCAGCGTGGAGACACTGTCCCGAAAGGGCATGCCATACCAAAGCGGTGCCATCGGCGTGTTTTTCTCATGTTCACTCACGGCGGCCCTGAGCAGGCTGCCATCTGCATCCTCATCCAGTGGCAGGCTCATGAGGTCATCCGACAACGGCTCATCAGGGCGGGTGTTGAACTGCGCCGTGATGCCGCCACGCCGGACGAAATCGAACTTGTCCAGGTCAGAAGCACCGGTAAAAATGGCTTTCAGGGCCGGCGGCCGGGTGCTGGCAACATGCACCGTCGTGCCACCCAGATAGGAACAACCCGCCATCCCCACGATGCCATTGGACCAGGGCTGCTGCGCCAGCCACTGCACCAGGTCGTAACCATCATAGGCTTCCGTCCGATCCTGGAAGCCACGGCGGGCACCAAAGGATGCCCCCTTGCCCCGGATATCCGCTTCTGCCAGGACATAGCCGGCCTCCAGCAACCGCATCATGCCCATTCTGTTGGCCTGGGAAAGCTCGACGATGTCACCCTCATTGTTTCTGTATCTTGCCCGGTAGGGTGTGAACATGAAAATGACCGGCAAGGGGGCTTCCACCATCCTCCCGTTGCGGACCGGGTGGTACACATTCATGGCCAGCCTGGTGCCGTCCCGAACCGGCACATAAAGGGACTCTCGTTGATATTCAGCAACGTCCTGGGCCTGGAGCGGCAGTGCCGACACCAGCAGAAACGCGAGGGTCTTTACCTGCCTGTGCAATTGTCTGCCTTTCATTACCCCCCCTTACTGTCCAGGCAAGTCCCGTTGATTACTCAACCCACCGCTCGACAGTCCATGCCGGCTGTTTACAGAGCTGGCAATCCGGGCCCGTAAACCAGCTGCCAGCCTGCGCATCACCCCGGAACTGCCAGTTCAGCCACTGCACGGCCACATCGGCCCACTGGCCACCATCTTGCGCTTTCCAGAAGGTACCGCCATGCCCCACCGGTAGCCAGCCAAAAAATACGGGGACATGATCAATCCTGGAGACATCATCCGCCGTGTTGGCATGGGCAATATCCGTTGGTCCGCCGGTGAAATACGCTACCGGCGTATGGAAATTATTCAGTGCATTCTTGCTCACCTCGATGCCGCTAATGCCTCTTGTACCCCGGTTGTACACGCCACTGTTGAACATCATGGCAGTCCGTATCCGCGGATCCGCGGCTGTCTTTATGGCCTGTAAACCGCCACAACTATGCCCGGCAACCGCTATGCGTGTCATATCTACATGCCCATACAGTTCATCCCGTGGATCCGACTGCCGCCCTGCCAGCCAGTCCATGGCATGGAAATGCTGCTCGATACTGGTGGCATCGGGAACCGGTTCGGGTGGCGGTCTGTTGTTATCCCGGGGTGGGGGTGGAGCCGGCGGCCTGTCCCCTTCCAGCGGCCGTTCGTTATAGGCATAGCCGAGTGCAACCACCAGATACCCATGGGAGGCAATTTCCCGCAAAAAATAACTGTGACCCAGGCCGTTGTCGCTGCATCCGCCATTGCCCCATAGCAATACCGGCATAGGAGCCTCAGGCAGGGTCTCAGGTCGATAAAGGGTATGAGTGCGCAGATCAGCGCGTGACTGTGCTATTGCCGGCCAGGCACCTTTTCCCGCAACCGCCCCGGTAAAACCGGGCGGCCGGATCACCTGTTCCGTCTGATTTTCCTGGGCCTGGATACCGAAACACCACGCCAGGGCCAGTAGTATGGAACAGTTGACTATTTTCATGCTCAGCCTCATTCATGTCTGCCAGATTCGGACTGACGGGACAACAACCGACGCCAGCCGATCGATTGTTAACAATATCAGGCGTAAATTCAATGCTGTTATTTTCGGCCTGCGCCTGCCTGATTATTTCATGATGCTCATTGCCGGGCATTCTCCCCCAACAGGCCACTGCTGAAACCCATTAACGCTTGACTCAACCATCCTTGACACATATTGTTGCCAAAATTGTTAACAATTTTGTCAATCATTTACATAGTGGATCACGATACTGTTAACAATCTGACTGAAACATACACCGGGCAGACCAGGGCCTGCTTACAGAAAGCTCTGGGCAGAAAATAAAAAATTCACCAGGGGGATACTCCATGAGACAACCATTCCGATACAAACCCAATAAAATCCAGCAGGCCCTGCTGGCGGCCTGCATGGCAGGCGCCGGGCTATCCCAGCCCCTACTGGCCCAGGACGGCAGCATTGATGAAATCGTGGTGACCGGTAGCCGCATCGAAGGGGCAACCCCTGTTGGGGCCACCGTACAGGTACTGGACAGGGAAACCATTGAAAACTCCGGCACGGTCACACTGGATCGTATGATTCGAGAACTGCCCCAGGTATTCGATCTCGGCTTTTCCGAAAATTCCCGGGCCCAGTCTGGTGGCAACGGCAATGCCACCTATTCGAACTCCGTCAATCTGCGAGGCCTGGGCCCGTTCTCGACCCTGATCATGATGGATGGTCACCGCATGACCACCAATGGTCGTGCCATCGATCCTTCAGTCCTGCCCACCCTGGGGGTGGAGCGCGTTGAAGTGATCGCCGATGGCGCCTCGGCCATTTACGGTTCTGATGCGGTGGCGGGTGTTGTCAACCTGATCCCGCGTCGCAATCTGGATGGCGCCGAAGTGTTTGCCCGATATGCCCCGACCTCGGATGGCGATTTCCATGAATGGAATGCCGGCGTGGCGTTTGGCAAGCAGTTCGACAAAGGCCAGGTCATGCTTGCCTATGACCATGCCTTCAGGACCAACCTGAGCGGCGATGACAGGGATTTTTTCACCTCCGACCAGACAGCCTTCGGCGGCCCTGACTACCGGGTCAATGCCTGTGCTCCCGGCACACTTATTTACGGTGGCCAGACCTATGCCCTGCCCGACCAGCTGACGGAAGCCAACATGAACAACCTGGTGGCCGGCACCCAGAACCTGTGTGACAGCCAGCAGGGCCAGGATCTGTTCCCCGAGCAGGAATATGACTCTGTACTGGGTACAGCCACGTACGAGCTGCAGGAAAACATCGAATTTGTCATGGATGGCTACTATTCCAAGCGTAAATTCATCCGCAACCCTGCGATGGTGACCAATACCTTCACCGTGCCGGAAAGCAACGCTTTCTTCCTGGCCCCGGATTTTTATGTGCCGGGTTCCGGCGGCTACCGCATTGCCTACAACTTCAGTCGCGAAACGGATTTTGACCAGCTCCTGGGGTATCAGGAAAACTGGCAGTTTTCTCCAGGCGTTCGCATCCAGCTGGCAAATGACTGGAAATTTGAAGGCAAGGTAGGTCACGGCAAGGCCGAGGACCGTGCCGATGCCGGCCAGGGTCTGGACAGCCGCGGCTCACTGCCCGGCGCTCTGGCCAGCAGCGACCCGGCCACCGCCTTTGATCCTTACGGACTGGGCCGGACCACAGCCTCCACCCTGGCCGGTTTGTTTGATGCCCAGGCCAACTTCCCCACCAACAGCAAGCTGACCTTTTACCAGGCGGGGTTCAACGGCCCGTTATTCGACATGCCTGGTGGCCAGGCCATGCTGGCAGCCGGTTATGACGGCCAGGACTTCACCATGATCCTGGGTGCCGGTACAGCGGATGTCAGGGTCTATGACCGGACCGTGGATTCCTTCTACGGAGAAATCCTTCTGCCGCTGGTTGGCCCCGGCAATGCCATGCCCGGTGTCCAGGATCTGGAATTCAATGTCGCCCTGCGCTATGACGATTACAGTGATGTCGGCAATACCACCAACCCGAAACTGGGCATGAACTGGGTGGTCAACGACACGGTAAAACTGCGCGCCAGTTACGGCACTTCCTTCAGGGCACCCACCTTTCCGGAAATCTTTGGCAACAGCTCCCGCCTGTACATTCAGGCCTATACCAACCCTGATCCCAACGGCCCGCCCAAAATCAGCGGTTACACCTATGGTTCCGGTCCGAACCCTGACCTTGGCCCGGAAGAAGCCACTACCTGGACCCTGGGCGCTGACTTCAACCTGATCGACAACATGACCCTGTCGCTGACCTACTTTGACATCGCCTACAAGGACACCATCGCAGGACTGCTCTCCAACCTGTCCGTGCTGACCCTGGCTGATGAGTATGCCGGTACCGATGTGATCCTGTTTGGCCAGCCAGCCTATGACCGCCTGACCAGCCTGATTGCCGAGGGCAAACCCATATTGCAGTTCCCGGGCACCTCGGATGCCTGTATCTCTGCTCCCGATCCCGCCAGCTGTATCTCCGTGGACGGCCGTAGCCTGAACCTGGGTCGCTCAGAAATGAAGGGGTTCGACCTGAACCTGAAACACTTCATGCCGATAGGCAATAACGGCGACACCCTGACCTTCCAGCTCAACACCAGCTACCTGACTGATTACAAGGTGGCCTATACCCCGGGCGGCGATGCAGTGGACCAGCGCAACCAGATTTTCAACCCCATGAAAATGAAAACCCGCGGTTCGGTGATCTGGGATCATGGTCCTTTCACCACGCGCCTGCAGGCGTCCTATGTCAACAGCTACACAAACACGCTGGTTAATCCGAACCAGTCGGTTGATTCCTACATGCTGGTGGACCTGGCAGCGACCTGGCAACTGGGGGATGTTTTCACGAACGATTTCACGGATGATCTGTCGCTCACTGCCGAAGTGCGCAACGTGTTTGATGAAGATCCACCCTACGTCAATGTGGCTCCTGCCTCCAACGGCAGCGGCGGCTATGACGCCACCAACTCCAATCCGATAGGACGTCTGCTGTCAGTCTCCATACGCAGCAAATTCTGACGGGGCAGAAAAGACACCCTTTCAGGTTATCTCTGCACAACCCCCTGCCTGGTCCCGGATAACTCCCCTTCCGGGACCGATCAGGGGGTTATTTTTTATCCTGTAAAACATCCATCAATTCCCGCGCGTTCCTGCCAGACGCTGATCACGTTCGGCATTCACATCCTCCTGCCACGCATCGAGAAGTCCTCTGAGGCGACGCACATCCGCCTGCCCCCGGTTGGTCAGATCGTTGTTTTCAGCCGGGTCTTCACTGACATTGAACAGGAAGCTGCGACGCGGCCCTTCCATCACCAGTTTCATGTCACCGCTGCGCACGGCAACCCCCATATTGGAGCGCCAGAACAGGGTGCGGTCCACTTCGGGCGAGCGGCCGCTGACGATGGGTAACAGGTTCATGCCTTCAGGCTGGTAATTCAATGGCAGATCGGCCTGGGCTGCTGCCAGGATGGTGGCCGTGATGTCCATGGTAATGCCCACTTGCGATGTCACCTGTCCTGCCGGAATCACACCCGGCCAGCGCATGATCGCCGGTACCCGGATGCCGCCTTCGTAGACGGAATACTTGCGATTGAACAGGGGGGTGTTGCGGGCCAGCCACTCACCCCCGTTGTCATTGGAGTAGATCACCAGGGTGTTGTCCGCCAACCCGGCATCCTCCAGGGCGGCCAGCACCTCGCCGATACCCTGGTCTGCCCGCTCCAGAATGGCGATGTAGTCTTCGCGGGTGCTGGTGTTTTCCTCTTCCGGCATCAAGTGCGCTGAATTACGCACGGCCACTGACGGCATATCCGGTGGCTGATAAGGCCAGTGGGCCGCGTTGTACTGGATGGACAGGAAGAATGGTTCGTTTTGATGCCGCTGGATATAGCGTATGGCACGCTGGGTGATCAGGTCGGTCATATACCCCTCTTCCTGAATCTGGCCACCGTTTTCCCAGAGGTCCGGAGCGCCCACGCCGCTGGTGTGCTGGTAGTAATCAATGAACCCGGCCTTGAACCCGAAGAAGTAATCAAAGCCGTGAGCCTCGGGACTTTGTTCATCCCGGTAACCCAGATGCCACTTGCCCACCAGGCCCGTGCTGTAGCCGTTATTCTTCAACAGGTTTGGCAGTGACAAGCCTTCTGCCGGCAGCCCACGGCCATTGGCGGTTTCCAGACTGGATGGCAAGGGGGCCTCGATGTCATAGCGCTGCTGGTAGCGACCGGTCATCAACCCGGCACGGGTTGGCGAACACACCGGGGCGTTGGCATAAAAATCAGTGAAGCGGATACCATCGCGAGCCATCTGGTCGAGGAAGGGTGTGCGGATATCCGGTGCCCCGTAACTGCTCAGATCCCCATAGCCGACATCGTCGGTCATGATGAAGATAACGTTGGGCCTCTCGGTCTGGGCCTGAAGTGAAAAACAGCAGGACAAGAAGCCTGCAAACAGAAATATTCCCCTCATAGTTCAGTCCTGCTTGTCGCTTGAAAAAAGTCTTTATGGCAAGGTATAGGCCACCAGCTCGGCACCGACATTCGCCCCCCCGTGGGTGACTGCCACCACGATGTACTGCTTTCCGTTATGCATGAAGGTCATCGGTGAACCGGTTTGCCTCGCCGGCATCTCGATACGGCCTTCAATGTCCTCACCGGTGTCCTTATCGTAAGCGCGAAGCAGAGCGACGGTTTCCCCGTTCTCGTTGGTATGCACGGCGCCCTCACCGGCAATCACCAGGCTGGCGGTGGTCAGCGTGCCGATGAAGATACGGCCGTAGGAACCGAGGCGGTCCAGGTTTTCCACGCCCGCCAGGGCCGGGTTGTTGCGAATACGATCCTCGGTGGTGCCATGGGTTTTCTGCCAGAGCATGTCACCGGTGTTCATGTCATAGGCCGTGATTCTGTCATAGGGCGGCTTGATCAGGGGAATGGATCCCTGCAGGAAGGTGCTTGGCCGCCGTGCACCCAGGCCACCCGGCCTGCCCAAGCCTGCCGGTCTGGCAGCGTCCTGGGGCTCACCATCGGGTCCGCGATTGAAAGGAACCATATCTTCAGGTGTGTTCACCAGTTCCATGAGCTGCGTATGGGAGTGAATATATAAACGGTTGGTCACCGGATCGAAACTGCCGCCGGGCCAGTTGGCGCCGCCAACGGCATTGGGCAGCATCAGGGTGGCGAATGGACCGCCGTCCCGGCCAATTGCCGGGGGCGTGAAAATTGGGCCCATGTTGAATCGCTCTACCACCTGTTCTGCTTCAGCTCTGAGCGCCGGGGTCAGGTCGTTCAGATCGTCCCGGCTTACGCCCTGACGATCAAAGGGCAAGGGCCAGGTAGGGAAAGGCTGGGTCGGACTGGTTTCCTCATAAGGAGCTTCCGACTGCCCCACGGCCCGCTCCTCTATGGGCCAGATCGGCTCCCCGGTTTCCCGGTCAAGCACATATAAAAAGGCCTGCTTGCTGGGCTGGGCCAGCGCCTTGATGGTTTTGCCATCCTTCACCATGTCGAACAGGATCGGGGCGCAGGGCAGATCCCAGTCCCAAAGGCCGTGATGGATGAACTGGTAATGCCATTTACGCTCGCCGGTTTTCACGTCCACAGCAACCAGGGATTCACCGAACAGACCATCGCCGGGACGGTTGTAGCCGTTGTAATCCGCTGCAGCCATTTCCACGGGCAGGTACACCAGGCCCAGGTCGGGATCAGCACTCATCTGCGCCCAGACGCCAGCATTGCCGTTTTCCTCGGCCTTGCCGTTCCAGGTGTCGTATCCGTATTCCCCGCGTAGCGGAATGGTGTGGAATATCCACAGACGCTCGCCTGTACGGATGTCGAATCCGCGCACATAACCCTTGGCTGTCCAGCGGCTGCGCACATCGGTGGTTGGGCGGTGGGCAGCACCCACCACGATGACATCCCCAACAACCAGCGGCGTGGCATTCAGGCCAATGCCGTTATCGAGTGGATCCAGGTCCTGATCAAAATTCTCCTTGAGGTCGATAGCGCCATCTTCGCCAAAGGAGGCCACCCGCTCACCGGTTTTGGGATCAAGAGCGATCATCCGGTAGCCGGGCGTTACATAATATAGACGTTCTTCTGTGCCATCTTCACTCTTCCACCAGGACAGACCGCGGCCTGCCCCCTGCCTGGCACCAGCGGCCCCACGCTCCCCTTCATCCTCGCGATGCATCCAGAGCAGCTCGCCGGTAGCCGGATCCATGGCCACCACGGTGCGGCGCATGCCGACAGTGGCATAAAGCGTGCCGTTCACATAAAGCGGGGTCATGCCGAACAGGGCATCGGGGCGCGGCCCCAGCAGATCAGTGTTCAGGCGCCAGGCGATTTCCAGATCCTTGAAGTTTTCGGCATTGATCTGATCAAGCGGGGAATAACGATGGCTGGCCAGGTTGGCACCATACGTGGTCCACTCACCATTGGCCTGGGCATCAGTGATGTCTGACTGGGCAAAACCGGTCTGGCTCAGCAGACCGGTCAGCGTCATGGTGATGGCAAGGCGCTTCATGCTAATGCTGGTTAAATTCATTTTATCCCCCGAGTGCATTTTTATTATCAGGCTGCATACCTAAAAACCTGGTGTTTCGAATGGCATGGCTGACAACACCTCGCGATCGGTGGTCAGATCGCTTGTGCCCAGCGGCAGTTCATTGAACCAGAGTATATAGGTCAGCAGGTCGACATAGGCTTCACGATTTAACTGTCCTGGCTTGTCCGGCGGCATGGTGGTCATACGATCCACCAGTGCTGACAAAGACTCACCGCGCCAGTTGGCGGCAAACTGAGGCCCTGCCAGGGGCGGTGCCTGGTCCACACCACTCATGGTTTCTCCATGACATTGCAGGCAGTTGTCGAAATACAGCTCCTGACCACGCACAGCCTGTGCTTCAGAAAAAGCCCCCTGCATGAGCGACAGGGAGGAAGACTGGGCTATGGCGCTTGTCACCATGCCGGCACACAGCACGAGTGACGGCAGGAATGCTGCAGTGCTCTTTAACAAAACCGAATTTCCCTGATTGTGATTATTTTGTGCATGGTAAGCCATGACGGTTTTCTCCAGCCAGTAATAATGACCATAATCCGGCTGTTCATCAAGCGCGCCCGTCTGGTCATTCGCCGGATGCGGCTCTACACTGATCAGATAAAAGTAGACAAAATCCGTTAGGGGAACACCATGATTTCCGTTACTCGATCCTCCCTGCCCATTCTGATGCTGTTGATGATGGGCAACAATCTTCTGGCCCAGCCCCAGGTACCTGTCCGCCAGGTTGATCCCAACCAGACCTCACCTGGCGAATTCATTATCGATCCGCCGACGTTGCAGAACCTGGGATTTGAATGGTTCATCGAAGGCGATGAAAACCGCAACGCCTCTGTGAGCGTATCCTATCGCAAACAGGGTGAGCGCCAGTGGCATGACGCCCTGCCCCTGCTGCGGATGGGAAATGAACGTATCTACATTGAGTCTCGCGTCGATGTGATCGTGCCACCCATGTTTGCCGGCAGTATTCTCGACCTTGAACCGGGCACACCCTATGAAGTCAGTTTCACTCTCCATGATCCCGACGGCGTCAAGGGTCAGGCCAGCAAAACCTTGGTGGTCAGCACCCGGTCAGAACCGGTGCCGTTTGCCGGCGGCCGGGAGTTTCATGTTTATCCGCCAGGATTCAGCGGCGACAAGATCGAACCCGCCTTTGAAGGCCTGATGTGCGCCTACCATTACTGGTGCGCCGGCACCGACTGGGCGACATCTGGCCGCCCAAGGGTACGCCCCGGCGACACCATTCTCGTTCATGCCGGCGAATACAAATACAACCGTTATGAATACACCAACAACCCGCTGGTCAATCGTACTGTACCGCTGGACGGCACCTATTACCTGACTGCCGATGGCACCGAGGACATGCCCATCGCCATCAAGGCTGCCGGTGACGGCGAAGTGATTTTTGATGGCGATGGCAACTATGCCCTGTTCGATGTACGGGCAGCTGACTACACCTATTTTGAAGGCATCACCTTTCGCAACACCGAGTACGCCATTCTTGCCGGCACCCAGTTTCTGGCAGGTTCCAAGGGACTAACAGTCAAACAGTCGCGCTTTGAAGATGTCGGCGCCGGCGTCTTCACCAACTTTGCCGGCTCCAGCAACTTCTATATTGCCGACAACTATTTTTATGGGCGCAATGATCCCGACCATATGATCGGCTGGGCGAGTGACCTGCTCTGGCATCGCTTCGATGGTGTCGATGGCCAGGTGCATCCGCCGGTGATGGCCTCCTATGTGGCAATCAAGCTCTATGGTCCGGGTCACGTGGTGGCCTACAACTTCATTACCGACTTTCATGACGGCATCAACGTGGAAACCTATGGGGCACCGAACGGCAGTGTGGCTACGGGGCCCGGCATCATCGAAGGGCCGCATTACCCTCCGCGCGAATATTGGAGTGAACGTCCCGTCGCCATCGACTTTTATAACAACTATATAAGCAACAGCCACGACAACCCCATCGAGGCAGATGGCAGCATGCACAACATCCGCATTATGCGAAACATGCTGATCAACCATCCCTCCCACGCCTTTTGCAACCAGCCGGCGCTGGGCGGCCCCGTCTACTGGATTCGGAACATCGCCTACAACCTGCCGGGCGGCTCCACCCGCCTCACCGCAGGCTCAACCGGCGTACTGTTCTACAACAACACCATCCTGTCGGAAACGTTGGGCAACACCCAGAACTCCCACTGGCGCAACAACCTGATCCTGGGCCAGAACGCGGTGGGCTTTACCGGTGATGACGATCCCGTGCTGTTCGGGATCACCACCAACACCAACTACACCTCGTCGGATTACAACGGCTTTGGCCCTATTGCCGGCCAGCCGGTGAACTTCGCGTGGTCGTCCCCGGCCCTGGAGGTCATGGCGGATTATCCGGGCCCGGGCAAAACTCCCGATCTGCAAACCCGGGAATTTGAAACCCTGGGCGACTACAGTGCTGCCACCGGACAGGACAGCCACAGCATCATGCTGGGGTATGACATCTTCGGCAACGTACCACAGCTGAACGGCCGGGATTTTGCCAATGTACAGAATATCTATGACGCGTCGGATTTCGACTTTTCCCTGGTACGGGGATCAGCGGCCATTGATGCCGGCATGGAATTGCCCAATGTCACGGATGGATTTAAAGGGAGAGCACCGGACCTGGGCGCACTGGAAAGGGGTGAGGCGATGCCGCATTACGGGCCACGAGACTGAATAGTATTTTATTATCCCAACCATAGGCTCAGCGTTAGTTGTTTCAGCCGAAAGGTAACGTGCTGGACCCGGGTTCTGGTGACTTGTCGGTGACCCGCCGTAAACACATCCCTGTGGGCTCGACACCGGCATCCATGCCGGTGACGGTCACCGCCAAACCCCCAGAACCCCGGTTTGTCTAATTTAGCGGGACAGCAAGATCAGAAGTTAAAACTAAAGAAAGCTTGCCAAAATTTGATTCTCACACTGAAGTAGAGTCCTGATCCCCAGATACTGTAAAGCGACTGTCGCCAGCAGGGAGGCTGGCGCCAAGCCTACAGGGATGTATTTACGGCGTGTCGCTGTCAGAATCTGGGGATCAGGACTGTGAAAGATTCACAGTTAAAGACGTTAAAATCAGCAACTAATCAGCAGATATGCCCCCCGGTAGTCCCCACATACACGGAATACAGCGACTGGCTGGCAGACATGAACAACCGGTTGCGTTTGAGCCCACCGAAGCACAGATTGGCGCAGATTTCCGGTAGGCGGATCATGCCAATCTGGTCGCCATCCGGTGCCACGATCTGCACACCCGGCGCCGCACCGCACCACAGGTTGCCATCTGCATCGCAGCGTATGCCGTCTGCTGCGGATCGCACCCCGCCAGGTGCCCGCAATTTCACGAACGAGCGGCCGTTTTTCAGGCGTGCACCGTCCACATCGAACACCCGGGTTTCCGAGGCACCGGTGTCCGCCACATACAGCTTTTTATAGTCCGGTGAAAAACACAGGCCGTTGGGCATGACCACGTCATCGGTCGCGACAGCGATGCGCCCTGTATCACCATCAACGCGATAGACCACAGGAGCATTTTCAGATTCCCCGGGGTTGCCCTCATAACCTGTTTCCCGGATCCCATAGACCGGGTCAGTGAACCAGATACTGCCATCGGGATGCACCACCACATCATTGGGCGAATTCAGTTTCCTGCCTTCGAAGCTGTCAGCAATCACCGTAACCTGACCACTGGGTTCATAACGCACCACGCGACGCCCGCCATGCTCAGCTGACAATTGCCGGCCCTGATAATCGAAGGTGTTGCCGTTGCTGTTGCCGGACGGATTGCGAAAGGTGGTCACTTCCCCGTCATCCGCCAGCCAGCGTTTCTGCACGTTATTGGGGATATCACTCCACACCAGGTACTGACCCACGCCATTCCAGGCCGGGCCTTCCGCCCACAGGGTGCCGGTATAAAGTCTCTGAATGGGGGCATTGAACAGTATGTATGGCCTGAACCGATCATCCAGGGTAATGATGTCCGGGTCGGGATAGCGCAAGGGATTATTACCACTCCAGTCGCGATCGCCGGACATTGGAAGCATCGATTCGATTTCCGTGCCCTGCGCCTGCAACAGGCCAGGAACCAGCGGCAG
>CAZBBS010000009.1:16415-33867 GCA_964490145.1 uncultured Enterobacteriaceae bacterium | reverse complement strand
TCGGATATCGAAATCTACTGTGCCATGGCCAACTCCGGCTTTGACTTCCTGTGGATCGAGATGCAGCACAGCCCCCTGACCTATTCCGAAGTGGCCGCCATGATTCGCGCCTGTCCTGGACCCGCCATCCCCTTTATTCGTGTACCAAGTGACAGTGAAGGCGACATACAGAAAGCCACAGACATTGGCGCGCTGGGTATCATCGTCCCACTGGTAGATACCGTGGAGAAAATCGAGAACGCCATTACCTTTGCCAAGTATCCGCCCATGGGAAAACGCAGCCAGGGTGGCGGACAGTACGGCGCCCTGTGGGGACCAGAATACCGGGAACTGGCCAATGACAACATCATGATTGTCGCCATGATCGAGAACCCGGCCGGTGCCGACATCGCCGCCCAGATTGCCGGTGTTGAAGGCGTGGACATCGTGTTTGCGGCCAGCTCTGATATCGGCAGCTTCTCCGGCTACCGCCAGGGTGACCCCCAGTACGAAGCCATCATCACCAAGATCAAGGATGCCACTCTCGGTGCAGGCAAATACCTGGCCGGTCCTGACGCCTGGAAAGGCGTGCGTGATGGTTACACCTTTTTCCAGGCCACTTCTGATGCCAGGCTGATCCGCCTCGGGGCACAACAGGTGTTGGGTGGCAATGCCGAACCCAATATGCCTCGTGGCATAGCACCGATCGAAGGCCAGGAAGACTAACGGCGGAGAATCACCATGAATTATCTGAAACTTTTTCTGCCTCTGGTCAGTCTGTTGTGGCTGCCAACGGTCCAGGCCCAGCAGCATGCCGGGCAATACGATATCGCCGACATCGCCTATGGTGCCCAACTGTTTGCCGAACGCTGCGTAGTCTGCCATGGCCCCAATGGTGATCTACTGCCCCAGGCCAACTTCAGAACAGGCACGTTTCGTAATGCCTCCTCCGATCGCGACCTGCAGCGTGTGATTCGTGATGGCGTTCAGGGTACCGCCATGGCAGCTACCGGTTACGCCGATGCGGAACTCACGGCACTGGTGGCCTTCCTGCGCAATATCACCAGTTATGACGGCAGCGGCCTGACCATTGGTGATGCTGACGCCGGCAAGGCCATCTTTGAAGGCAAGGGCGACTGCTTGTCCTGCCACCGGGTAGGCACCAGCGGCCCGAGCTATGCCCCGCCCCTGACCAGCATCGGCATGAGTCGCACAGCGGCTGTCCTGCGCCGTGTACTGATTGATCCGGTCGACGGCATGATGCCGATTAACCGCCCTGTGCATGCCGTACTGGCCAATGGTCGGGTGGTCGAAGGCCGCCGCCTGAATGAAGACACTTTCTCGGTACAGCTCATTACCAAAGAGGAAAGGCTTGTGTCCCTGGACAAGAGGAGCCTGCGTGAATATGAGATCGGCACCGAGTCTGCCATGCCGGCCTACGGTGAAATTTACAGTGACCAGGAAATTGCCGACCTGCTCGCCTATCTGTTGTCACTGAAAGGATTCCAGCCATGAAAAAATCATTACCCCTTTTACTAGCCCTGCTGGCTGCCCCACTGGTTACCAGCGCACAGGTTACTCCCGAGCGCCTGGAAAATGCGGCCAGCGAGCCACAGAACTGGCTCACCTATTCCGGCACCTACATGAGCCAGCGTTACTCCGAACTGGACGAGATCACCCCCCGCAACGTGGATCGGCTGGAACTCAAGTGGGTATTTCAAGCCCAGTCCCTGGAAGCCTTTGAAGCCAGTCCGCTGGTGGTGGACGGCATCATGTATCTCACCGAGGCACCGAATACCGTTTACGCCCTGGATCCTGCCACCGGCCGGACCTTCTGGCGCTACCAGCACGATCCCCATACCGATGCCCGCCCCTGCTGCGGTCGGGTCAATCGCGGTGTAGCCATCTCCGGCAATACCCTGTTCATGGCCACCATCGATGCCAAGCTGGTGGCCCTGGATGCCACCACCGGCGGCGTGCTGTGGCAGAACGATGTGGCTGATCCGGCCCTGGGTTATGCCATGACCCTGGCACCACTGGCCATAAAGGACAAGGTGATTGTTGGTGTGGCAGGTGGTGAATACGGCATCCGCGGCTTCATAGCGGCCTATGATGTGGCCACCGGTGATGAAGCCTGGCGCTTCTATACTATCCCTGGCCCAGGCGAACCCGGTCATGAAACCTGGCAGGGTGGCGGCGATGCCTGGATGCACGGTGGCGCCTCCATCTGGCTGACCGGCTCCTACGATCCCGAACTCAATCTGACTTACTGGGGTGTGGGTAATCCCGGCCCGGACTGGAACCCGGATCAGCGTCCCGGCGACAACCTCTATTCCGACAGTGTCGTGGCCCTGAACGCCGACACCGGCGAGCTGGTGTGGCACTTCCAGTTCACGCCCAACGATGACTACGACTATGACTCCATTCAGATCCCCGTCCTGGTCGACATGGAAATGGGCAACCTGTCCAGCGGCAAACTCATGCTGTGGGCCAACCGCAACGGTTTCTATTACGTGCTGGACCGCACCAACGGCAAGTTTCTGAACGGCACGCCTTTCGTACATGTGAACTGGGCCAGCGGCCTGGATCCGGAAACCGGCCGTCCGATAGAAACCCCACAAGGCCCTGAAGCTGTCACCTACCCAGGTGTACAGGGTGGTACCAACTGGTACTCTCCATCCTTCAGCCCGAAAACCGAAATGTTCTATCTCACTGCCTGGGAAAACTACGGCTCCATCTTCATGCCCCAGGATATTGAATATGTCCCCGGCCGTATTTTCGGCGGTGGTGCTCTGGGCGGCCCGATTCCGGGCGCCGCCAACCTGCCCGGGTTCGGCAACCAGCCAGTGAATACCTGGACCGGGGACGTAGGCAAGGGAGCCATCCTCGGCCTGAATGCCCGCACAGGTGAACAGGCCTGGCGCTTCGACATGAACGATATCGGTCACAGCGGCATTCTTACCACGTCATCTAACCTGCTCTTTTCCGGCAACCGCGAAGGCCTGTTCTTCGCGCTGGATGCCAGGAACGGCAAACTGTTGTGGCAGCAGCGCCTCGGCGGCCAGGGCAACAATGGCCCGATTACCTTTGAAACTAATGGTGAGCAGTTTGTCGCGGCAGCCATGGGGAACGGTCTGTACGTGTTCGGCCTGCGCGACTAATAACAATGATGTGATAAACAACTATAAAAAGAACAAAGGAAAATCATCATGAAAAAGAAATTGCTCATGCTTTCACTGTGCGCCCCGCTGGCATTGCAGGCACAGACCCGCGAGTCCGGTCCCTTCTGGCCCTCCGAGTGGGGGCCGGACGACCAGGCTGGCGCCTCCAACCGCATCACGGCAGACAAGATCCTGTCAGCTTTTTCCCAGGTAGAGAGCGGCGAGTTGCACGAACTGGGCCATACCTACTCCATCAACATGCCCCTGCTCGGCACCCGCTCCTACTCCCTGAAGCTGCTGTCTGAAGGCAAGTCTTCCGGCAGCAATGGCAACGTGGGTAATGACGAGTTCATCACCGGAGAATTGGGGCAGATCGGCACCCAGTTTGATGGCCTGGGCCATATCGGCCACGAAATGACCATGGCGGATGGCACTGTTGAACGGGTGTTCTACAACGGCCATACCGGCCGCGAAATCTTCAACAACAATGGCCTGCTGCAACTGGGCATCGAACACATCAAGCCCATCCTGACCCATGGCGTGCTGCTGGATATCGCTGCCTATAAAGGTGTAGAGCGTCTGGCGCCCAATTACGAAATCACGGTAGCCGATGCCCGCGGCGCGCTGGCCCGCCAGGGAATGAGTGAATCCGCCATCACCGAAGGCGACGCCGTGCTGTTCCGCACCGGTTACGGCCCGCTGTGGTACACCGATGAAGCTACCTATAACGGCCCGGCTCCCGGCATCGGCCTGGAAGTGGCCCACTGGCTGGTGGACAAAAAAATCACGGTGGTGGGCGGTGACACCTATGCCACCGAGATATCCGCCAACCCGGACCCTGAACTTTTCGGCCCCGTGCACCAGGAACTGATGACCCACAATGGTGTGTTCAACATCGAAAACATGATTTTCGAGGAACTGGTGAACGAAGGGGTTTATGAATTCCTGTTCATCGTCACACCGATTAGATTTGAAGGCGCCACGGGATCGCCGCTAAGACCACTGGCCATACACTGACAAAAAATCCCGCAATAAGCGGGATTTTTTTTGTATGTCTATTATTACAGATTCGTACTGATTACCGGCCCTATCCCCTTTATCTCGACAATCACTTCCTCATCCATGGCGCCGTCATAATGTATTTTGCCAGCCGGGTGTAGCATGAAGCTCCCGGTAGGCAGCGGAACCGTATTGTCTTTGTCGAAATCGGGGCCGGTACCGGTGTACCAGGTCCCCTTGATCACGGTGACATGTCGATCGGTTGAATGATAATGGGGCGTTGAAAAAGTACCCGGAGAAAATCGAATCCTGAGCAGGTAAAACCCTTCCTGCTCCGGGTGCCCGGTGATGTAGGAAATCACCATACCCTCACGATAATCCTGAAAGGCCACTTCATCGGGCTTGATTCTCACAAAGCCGTCTTCATCAACGGCGGCCTGTGAGACTGGCAGATACAACAACGATGACAAAAGCAGGCTTGCGTATTTCATGTTGATCTCCTGTTTAACAGTTGGTTATTTCTTGCCGGTTTTATCCTTGAGACTGTTCTCATAGGCTGTATACGCCTGATCACGCTCGATCCAATCCTCGAAGATAAAGGGATGAAAAATATGGCCCATGTTGTAGAACTCATCATTTTCAGAATACACGGTATTCCGGTTCTCGAAGTTGGTTTTCAGGTATTCCATCATGCCCTTGGTAGCGCCTTTCATGGCAGCATGGTTTGAAACCAGGTGAAAACCCCACTCCTGCAGGGTTTCCAGAGAAACATCGGGCTTGCCATCCGTAGCATGCAGGTCAGGATAGAAACGGTATCCCGGCACCTCTTCAACGATGCGCAGGCATTCCGGTTCGCAGTCTGCATGGCAGATATTCTGAATCATGGTGATTTCGGCTCCGGCCTCCACACCCATCTTTGCACGGCGGATAGCCTCGTCCAGCCCCAGGGTAAATTCATTGCCGGAAATGGCTCCCACCTGTGAGGCACCACCACCCTTGATGTCAGTACGGGCAATGATCATGCAATCAGTCCCGGCCACGGCATCAACAGCTGCCTTCACATGGGTAGCCCACTGTTCGGCTTCCATGTAGCCCCGGTGATGACCGTAGTGAAAACCGGCAAACATCGTACCTTCCCGGGTATCCTCGATGGAGATGGCCATGACGCCGGCTTCGGCCAGGCGCTTGCAGTTGCGGTAAACCTGCAATGGAGAAACACCGCCATTTTCACCATCTACGATCAATGGCAGGCTGGAGGAATTGGCAATACGCGATGCCACCCAGATGTACTCTTCCCAGTTATAGGCACCGGAAGGGATACCCAGATGGGCATATTCAAGTTCGACACTTGATAGCAGGATAGAATTGTATCCACACAATTCAACAACCCGCGCTGAAACACAGTCGTAAACACAGGGAGACCAGACCATTTCGCCCTGTTCGAGTAATTGCCTTATTGTTGTTTTTGCGGGCATTTTGAACTCCTTGGTTTTTCCAGTGGCTGCCATTGTATCTTTTACATGGCCAACGGGAAAAACTCTTTATGTCTGGTGCAGGATGCAGCATGATGATGTGGCAAAAATTTCTGATACACCGTCAGAAAAACCACAAGAAAAACAAAGGAAGGGAGAAATGACCGAATACGAAATTCATCAACTCGTCATCGAAACGCGCTGGGAATTTGGCATACCCACACTGGCGATCATTTTTGTCTCGATGGCCTTCATGGCCGTGGGTATCTGGCGACCTGCCAGTCTCGACAAGCTTAGTGTGAGGTTACTGCAGGTCAGCTACGTGGCCCTGGTCATACTTCTCACCATTCGCGGTTATGCCGCTGTGGTCAGGGCGATGAAACTCACTGCCGTTCTTCTGGAGTCCATACCCGAGGTGCAATTCAACTATATGTACCCGGCCATTCAGCAACCCACCGTGGTAATTCGTTTTGCCACGCTTTTCATCCTGCTGGGCGTAACGCTCTACCTGCTTAATCGTGCGATAAGGCCTGACAGCGAAAGTCATTGAAGAAAAGTCGGAAAGCAAGACAGGTATTTATTGGAGCGGGTGAAGGGAATCGAACCCTCGTCGTAAGCTTGGGAAGCTTCTGCTCTACCATTGAGCTACACCCGCCCGGGAAAAGCTGAGAGGGGCTGCGCCCACTCATGGGAGCGCACAATACGCGGTCCCCATCGTAAATGCTAGCGGATATTTATCCTTTGTCTGGCTACCAGGCACGCATCACCTCCCATGGCAAAATCACGGCATGACTTCGGCCGGTCATCGTAGCAGCGGCATAGAAAAGGATCATCTATATCCCCTGTTCCTGACAACGCTATACAGCGGCCTTCCGGCCTTGGTACAACCTGCCGTCCATCGTCCCGAACCTCAAGCAGCTCTGGATGGTTTTGTTTAAAGCGTTCACGAGGCCCCACTTCCACGACATCAAAGCCCTCACGACAGCAGGCGCCACACCGCAAACATTCATCATCAGCAAAGGCAGTCTCAAAATATTCACAGGCAGTTTGCCCTGACATCAAGCGGGCCTTTTTGATGTTTATGGACTCCGGTGACAGACCGTAGCTGGCAGGACGACAACCAGGGCGCGTCATCCGGCAGTCGACATTACCGTCCTTGCGGCTGATTCCCCAGGCACAATCACGGCAGAGCCGGCTTTCATCCGCATACTGATGGAAACCCGTTGGATGAGCACCTAGAGCTGATTTCCATAACGAGTCTGGCGGCAATACAGGTTTGAGTGTCTGGGCCAGCGCTGCTGTTGCCGACAGTGCCGCATCCAGCACCTCCCGGTAGGGTGCCTGCTGTGCCAGCTTGAACCCCTGCCTTGCCAGTTCCACCGCCGGATCGGCATCCAGGGGATTAAGCGGGTCGCGAGGCAAACCATCATAGTAGGATCGCCACATTGTGGTCACGGCCATGAGCTGCCTCAGTCCATAGGCGCCCGACATACCCGCCTGCAGGCGGTTGGTGGCGTATTCATACACAAGATCTTTGGGTGAGGTGTTGTCCAGACCCCAGTCCGGTTTATTCCTGGAGGCTTCCCCGGAAATCAGCAGGTGGCAGATCTCATGAAAAATCATCTGCGCGAGGCAATCATCGGGGTCCAGGTAGTCATCGCTGGCCAGGGTCAGCGTGCCCTGTCCATCCCAGGCGGCATAGGCGTCAGCGGAACGCACTACGCGTATATCAAGCTGGTCAGCGGCATGCAGCCAGATGAGATCGGCCGGGTCCTGGTATTTGACATGAATTTGTCGGGACACTGTGAACAGTTATCTGCAGGATCAAAGCTCAGCCAGTACCCGCTGCACGGCCGGGATCTCCTGCATCCGTTTGAAATGATCCGCCACGCGCGGGAATTCATTGATATCCACCTCGTCACCGGGCAGCCAGCGGCAGATGGTGAACAGGTACATGTCGCACACGGAGTAATTGTCACCCAGCACCCAGGGGCCGCGCAGGAATTCGTTTTCAATCAGGCCAAAACAATCGCGCATGTTCTGCGGCACCTTTGCCGCCATTGTTGCAATAGCGGCTTCATCGTCTGACCAGCGGTAGCCACGGTAGCGATGGGCATGCGCCACGTGCACGGTAGACGCCAGGTAACTGTTGAACGACTGCATCTGGGCAAAGGCAAACGGGTCATCCAGCGGAGCCAATTTGGCTTCCGGCACCAGTTGAGCTATGTAGACCAGCAGCGCCGGATTTTCCGTCAGGATGCCCTGATCCGTCACAAGCGCCGGGACCCGCCCCTTGGGGTTGATCTTGAGGAATTCCGGGGAACGTTGTTCCTGATTCTTGAAATCCACTTTTACTGCCTTGTAAGGCAGACCGGAATGTTCCAGGGCCAGATGCGTGGCCGTCGCGCAGGAGCCGGGAGCGTAAAAGAAGGTCAGCATGGGGTATCCTCAAAAACGTTGCCTGAAGGTGCCTAAAATAACAGGAAGCTTGCGCTTCAGGGTAGTCAGACCGTTAAAATATCTGACACGCCTTGATATCTACAACACAGGATTACCCATGCTTGCACCCTATACCGAAGATGCCCCCGAACGGGAAACACTGGAAGCCATCCCGGGCCCGGTAATGTTGGAGTTCGGCAGCAACACCTGCGGCATCTGCCAAGCCGCCGCCCCGCTGATTGCCGAGGCACTGGCTGACAGTGGCATCCCCCATATCCGGGTACAGGATGGCAAGGGCAGAAAATTGGGACGACAGTTCGGCGTAAAGTTATGGCCAACCCTGATTATGTTGAAAGATGGCCAGGAAGTGGCCAGGGTGGTGGGCCCTGTCAATGTTGAGGAAATCCAGGCGGCACATGAATTGATACAGGGTTGATCGTTTCTTGCTTTGACATGACCTGATTCACCAGACAATAAAAAAGCCGGCCAGGAGGCCGGCTTTTTAATGACGTGGCAGAAGTTACCTGTTGGCTGCCTCACGCACGAATTGTGCTTTCTGCTTCGCACTGATCAAGCCCTGCTGCCAGGCATCATTCGTGGCATGAGCCACACAACTCACATACTGGCCATGCTGAATGTAGTTATCAGCATCACATTGCTGAGCGATGTACTGCGCACCTGTACAACCTTCAGTATTGACAGGCTGACCAGCTGGGGATGCCGGGCAAGCGTCAAACCCGTTGGCAATACCATCACTGTCGGCGTCTCCATCACACAGATCGCCTTCACCATCACCATCGAAATCATCCTGGCCGGGATTGTAATCCACTGGGCAGTTATCATACTCATCGAGCACCAGATCATTATCATCATCGGCGTCGCAGGCATCGCCTTCACTGTCCCCATCGCTGTTGGCCTGACCGGTATTGGCGATCAACGGGCAGTTGTCTTCCATATCCGGCACCGCATCACCGTCAATATCTGAATCACAGGCATCGCCCAGGCCATCGCCATCCATGTCGAACTGATCACTGTTGGCAATATCCGGACAGTTGTCGAAGAGGTTATCGAAACCATCACCATCAAGATCTGTGTCACAGGCATCACCGATCCCGTCGATATCCAAATCAAGTTGATCCGTGTTGGCGATATATGGGCAATTGTCAGTGGTGTCCGGAACACCGTCATCATCAAAATCCGGTACACCGCAATTGAGCGAAAACACTGTCCCGTTAACATCAAGACTGTTAGGCAACACGGCACAAGGTTCTGAAACCGAAAAGTCTGCTGAACCAGTCCCGTTAACCAGTTTATAGCTGACTCCTGGTACGAGATTCAGTGTGGTGAGACCGGCAACAACGCCTGGTGTGACACGGTTTATGTAATACAACGTGCCAGTGTCAGGATCCACATTGACAGTGACCGTGTTCAAACCCAGGTAGTTTTCAGCCCCGATGGCAGAAATGCCATTCTGGGCACTGACCACACCGTTTGCATCGATATCGAAAGAAAACTGTCCATAACCACCCGGATGCATCGTATAGGTCACGCCGGGAACCGCTCTCAAATCCAGAGGCGTGGAAAAATAGTCAGTCACCCGTGAGAGGTAGGTTTGCCCATCAAAATCTACCGGATCGATGGTAAGAGGAACGGTATTAAACACCAGCGTGTTCTGGCCGCCGACTGCCGCCTCGGTATTGTATGAAGTGACCTGCCCCAGGCCATCCACAAAGAAGTCAAACCGCCCGCTGCCTGCCGGGTGTACAGCGTATTTATTCCCCGGCACAAACACCAGGCTGTAAGGGTCGCTGACATAATTGCTGGTGATACGGCTGACAATATAGGTGCCGGAAAAATCCGACGGATCGACATCCACGACTACGGTCTTGAATGTCACCTGGTTTTGACCGCCGACAGCTGAAACGCCATTCGGGACACTGACCATGCCGCTGGCATCAATAATGACATCAAATTCGCTAATACCACCAACATTGAGTTTGTAGCTGCCCTGTGGGACATCAAGAGTCTGGCTACCGCTCAGGTAGCCTGTGACATTTTTCAGCAACCAGTGTCCGGTGTAGTTACCGGTATCAACAACAAGCGGTGTCGCCGAAACGGCTTCCACCCCGGCCAGTGCAAGCACTATTAGAAAAGTTCTTATTATTGTTCGCGCCTTCATAATCCGGTCTCCAGAAATAATGGAATGTGTGCATGAATAAACATGGTGCTTATCTACTGCCACTAACCCTGCATTCCTGACACCCGACCCGTAGCCATTTATTCGGGCAGCATTTCCCGGGCTTTCTCTCCGGGTTCCCTGAACCCAGAAACTCTCTGGTATCCCTCTTGAAAATCAAGACAGCGACATCTGCAGCCCCTGTTGTGTTACAGGGGGGCTAAAAATATTGGAGAAAGTACCGCCTGGGGTTAAAAAAGCAGGCGGCAGGGGAAATGAAAAGGTAAGCGCTTATTCTTCCACGTTATGGTAGATGTTCTGCACATCATCGAGATCGTTGAGCATATCCATGAACTTCTCGAAGGTGGCCACATCGTCACCGCTTAGTGTGGTGTAGGCGTGAGGGATGAACTGGATCTCATCCACCTCATACTCGATATCGCCAAAGGTATCCGCCAGTGCAGTCTTGGCCTTGGCGTATTCAGTGGTTGGAGCGAAGACCGTTACCTTGCCGTCTTCATCTTCAATATCGGCAACATCCACATCGGCATTGAGCAGGGCCTCCATGACCTCCTCCTCATCCCCCGGGAAAGACAGGATGATGCTGTGGTCGAACATATGGCTGACGGTGCCAGGGGTTCCCAGCTTGCTCTGGGTCTTGGTGAAACATACACGTACGTCACCAAAAGTACGATTGGGATTATCCGTCAGGCATTCCACGATCACGGTGCAGCCGCCCGGTCCAAAGCCTTCATAACGGGCTATTGAATAATCCTCGCCACCGCCGCCCTTGGCTTTTTCGATGGCCTTGTCGATCACATGGGCCGGCACCTGCTCACGCTTGGCCCGGTCAATGATCGAGCGCAGAGCCAGATTACCGGCTGGATCAACGCCACCCTGCTTGGCGACTACATAGATTTCGCGACCGTAACGGCCATAGACCCGGGATTTGTTGGCCGATGTCTTGGCCATTGAGACTTTACGGTTTTGATAGGCGCGACCCATGGGAATACCCTGCTTGGAGAAAAAGCGGATTTTACAGGACTCGAATTTACACGCAAAGGGGACTATCCAGTTATCGGGCCCCTTGTGTTTGTACTTCATTTTTTCCCGATGATGCCGACATTATGAATTGTGACTCTGGATTTTCAGGAGGATTCCAATGTTACCCAGGTATGTTTCATGAAAACCCTGCCAGATGAACTCTCCCCGATTGGGCGGAAAGTTGCCGGGGTAATACTGGCCTGCATGGAGCAGGGGGTTCTGGACGTACCCGTATTACCTGAAATTGCCCAGCGTGTGTTAACCCTCATTAATGAGCCCGATTCGGACGCGACACGTCTGGCCAAACTGATCCAGAGCGACCAGAGTCTGGCAGCCAATGTCATGCGCATCGCCAACTCTGCCGCCTATACCCCCAATGCCTCCATGATTTCACTGCAACAGGCCATCGCCCGGCTCGGCATGAACATGATCGGCCAGATTGCATTGAGCGCCACCTTGAACGCCCGCATGTTCAAGGCGCCAGTGCATGAAACGCGAATCGCAGAAATCTGGCAGTTATCCCTGTTCAGCGCGCTATGGGCCAAGGAAATCTCCAGGATGTGCCGCCTGAATGTGGAAACCGCCTTCTTGTGTGGTTTGTTAAGCAGCATAGGACGTGCAGTCACTCTTCATATGGCCTGTGATATTGCCGGCAAGGAGGGGGCAACGTTGAGTGCCACTGATACGGCGCTGCTGGAAGAACACTTTCATGTGGATCTGGGTGTTCGTGTTATGGAAATCTGGAAATTGCCTGCGATTGTGATTGAGGCTATCGGTTACCAGGACAACTACGAACATGCCCCAAGGATGGCCAATCTGGCCCGAATCACCTTTGGCGCAGTACAGTTTGCCATCCAGAGCCTGGCCGCAGAGGAACTGGACAAAGAAACCTTGAGCTCATTACCGGTTATTACCGAGCTCAATTTGTATCCTGAGGACATGGCACAATTATTCAGCCGCCGGGAAGCCGTTGTTGGCGCCATGGAGGCAATGTCGCTATGACCCGCTCCTTTGATGTCGTCGTTATCGGCAGCGGCCCTGCCGGACAGAAAGCATCAATACAAGCCGCCAAAACCGGACAGACGGTTGCCATCATTGAGCAGGATCGTATGCTCGGTGGCGCCTGTGTCCACCGGGGCACCATTCCATCGAAAACCCTGCGGGAAAATGCCATGCGGGTCAGGGCCATGCGCCAGAACGCTGCCCTGTCGAATTTCCAGCTGGCAGAAGATACCGAACTGGGCACCCTGATTGACCGTCTGGGCATCGTGCTGGAGGCCCATGACAAATACATGCAACGCCAGATCGAACGCAACAAGATTGAGGTCATTCATGGTCGGGCCAGGTTTATTGACCCCCATAATTTGCGTGTGGATATGGTCAGCGGTGATTCACTCGAACTTGAAGCCGGAATTGTTGTTATTGCGACCGGCTCCTATCCCAGAACACCCGAGAATATCCCTGTCGATCATGAAAACATTCTCGACAGTGATTCCATCCTGTCCATGTTATACCTGCCGAAAAGTTTGACAGTACTCGGTGGTGGAGTCATTGCCAGTGAATATGCGTCCATCTTTCAGGCACTGGGCACGCATGTCACCATGATAGATCGCTATCCTTCTCCTCTCGGTTTTCTGGACGAGGACCTCACTGCCACCTTCACCCAGGCATTTGAAAACAACGGGGGGACGTGGATGGGTTCAACGGAATTGGACAACATTTACTGGGATGGCATAAGCCAGGTGGTTGTTGAAACAAAAGACGGACGGCTAGTGAAAAGTGAAAAACTGCTATGTGCTGCTGGCAGACAGGCCAACGTCAGTCATCTGAAGCTGGAAAATGCAGGCCTGGCACTCAACGACAAGGGTTTGATCAGTGTCGATGATTATCTGCGCACTGCCGTGGAAAACATTTATGCTGCCGGTGATGTGATCGGACCCCCTTCACTGGCTTCAGCTTCCATGGAACAGGGCCGACGTGCCAGCTGTAATGCACTGGGGATAAAAACCGGTGCCATGAGCCATATGATTCCTTCGGGTATCTATGCCATTCCGGAATTATCGTCAGTAGGATTGACGGAAAAACAGGCCCGGTAAAAATGTGGTGATGTGCTTGTAGGCAAGGCCGATTTCTCCGAAATTGCCCGCGGCTTGATCTCCGGCATACAGGAAGGCATGTTAAAAATCGTGTGTGACGCCGAGGGCCGCAAGGTACTGGGTGTCATGATTGTTGGTGAAGGGGCCACGGAGCTCATTCATATCGGGCAGATGGCCATCCTCGCCCAGGCGGATGTGGATCTTTTTGTTGAGAGCGTTTTTAACTTCCCCACCCTTGCTGAAGCCTACCGGGTAGCCGCCCTGTCCATCATCGGACAACGAACCAGCAACCGGCAGGCTTATTGATCCTCAATTTCAGTTTCCGGTTCTCACAAACCCCTTCATCTGCAGATTCATGAAAGACGTCATGGCCCACAGGTCCACCTGGATGTCGGGATTGACGTCATCCATGGCAATTTCACGACCCGCTACTGCTTGCCCACAAGCACGAAACTCCACGCCGGCATTTTTAAGCGCCGTAATCAACGGAATATTGGGATTATCCTTGCCGTATTTTTTCCGAAAAGCCTCGTTGCTCAACACGATATCAAAATCATCACTGCGCTGATGAAAGATTACGATGATATGGCGTTTGGAGGCTGGTACATCCCACTTGGCAAGGGTATTCACATAGCGGGCAATCACCGGCAGGTTCGGGTTGATCTCGGTGGTCATATCGCTGGCACCCTGGCCGATGCCCCAGGCGATCTTGTAGTCAATGGACGGATCCGGTAGCTCATGCGCTCCAGGTATTTCCCGGGCCACCGGGTAGCCAGGTACAGCAAGTTCACCGGCCTGAACCTGGGTGAAGGCAAAGGCTGCCAATACCATCATGATGAGCCCGGATAAAAAGTTTCCATAAATTTTCATATCATCTCCTCCTCGAAAGGCATAACAGTACTCCTGAACGGGTAATTATCAAGGATTCAAATCAAATTACCTCAACATCGCTTTTAGGCTACTCTTAGCATTTACGTTCACTCACCGCAGGTACTGAGGATGACGCATTCAAAGCCAGGGTTTTTTATCATCACGCTTGCATTGCTGGCAACTGTCCTGGCGCATGCTGCTGACAATCCGGATTTCAGTGGTGCCTGGACGAGCTATAGAGGCACACCGTCTTCTGATACCCCTCCAGCCATTCCACCGCTGGTTTTGAAAGCAGAAGCCAAAGCCGCTGCTGATGCCTACCAGGCGCTGATTGAAGGTACAAATCACGGCCCAGGCAATGCCTGTGTCGGCTATGGCATGCCGGAGTCGATGCTAAATGCTGGCGGCGGCTATCCCATGGAGATCATTCAACGTCCGGGGCACATCCTCGTCATTAATGAACTGCACAATGAAATCCGCCGTTTCTATATCGGCGAGGAAGCGGGCAACCCCGATGACTTTTTCCCGGAGCGCAATGGTTATTCAACAGCCAGCTGGGCGGGGAATCACCTCATTGTAGAAACCACCCGACTGAAAACCCAGGTGGATACCCGCTACCCTCACAGCAACCAGGCCAGGATCCGCGAGGAGTATTATTTGGACGCTCCATTGCCCGATGGCACCCGTATCCTGGTCGGCGAGTTGGTGATGGAGGACCCTCTCTGGCTGGAGGAACCATTCATCGCAACCAAACGCTGGCGGGCACTGGATGACTATCATGTCCTGACTTATGAATGCACAGAACCGAAATGGCTGGATGAAATGGAGAGACTGTACAGGGAGGCCGGCCTGGACATGATTCAGGAGTAACCAATGCGGTTACTGGCTGAATTTCAGGGCAGCATCCCATTTTGCCTTTTGCCAACCTTCCTGTTTAGTCCTCTAAAAAGACTAATGGTTTACAAGGGTGAAATTCTCCCCCTACAATGGTCGGGTGATTCACACGGGGAGGTAAGAAAATGTCCAGGCCAACATGTTGTCAGGGTATTGCTCTGGTTTTCTGTTCACTGCTTGCTGCACTACCTGCAGCTGCCCACCACTCGGCCCCGGTTTTTTACAACACGGATGATGACCCCATCTCCATCACCGGCACGGTTGCCAAATTCAATTTCCGCAACCCCCATGCCATTGTTGAGCTGCTGGTCACCACGGAAACCGGTGAAACCCAGCGCTGGACCTGCGAAACGTCGGCACCCTCAGCATTGCGCCGACGGGGATGGAGTCAGGATGTGATGCACGAGGGTGAGACTGTCACCCTGTGGGGCATACACGCCCGGGATGGTTCAAATCTCATGCGCATCACACGTGCCATCAAGGAAGATGGTACCGAGATTGGGGTCTCCCGCAATTTAAGCGATTAAGAGGTAGCGTTGATGCGCCATTTGGTAAACAGCCTGATCGTCGTTATTACAGCCCTGGCCTGTATGTCTGTTCATGCCCAGCCTGACCTGAGCGGTTACTGGATGATTTCGTTTGGCCCTATTCCGCCACAGCGGGAAGCCACTCCCGGTGAACAGAACATGATCGACGAACTGCCAGCCGGAACCCTACTGCTGGCAGACTCAGGACTGCGGGAGTTTCCTGCCGGAGATTTTGGCGGCATGGCCGTCACCGAGACAGCCAGGCAAAAAGCTGCCCGGTATGACCCGTCAGTTCAGGTAAATTTTGACAACACCTGCCAGCCTCCCAGCATCATTTATTCCATGCAGGGCCCCTTCCCCATCGAGATTTACCAGGGTCGGGATCTCATCGTGATCAAGATGGAATATTTTGATGTGGTCCGCATCATTCACCTGAACATGGACAGCCATCCTGACAATATACCGACAACAGTCAGCGGACATTCCATCGGACACTGGGAAGGCGACACGCTGGTGGTGGATACCATCAGGATCAGGGAAAGCACCTTCCTGAATAACGGTCTGGACCATACGGAAGATATGCATCTGGTGGAGCACTTTCGTCTCAGTGACGATGGCAAGACGCTTTACATCATGCAGGAATATGAAGATCCAGCTGTCTTTAGCGGCCGTTCCGCACGCCTTATCCCCCTGAACAAAGGTGGCGAGGGAGACGTAGTATGGCCCTACGACTGTGATCCGAGCTATGGCATTGCCATCGAATCCCGTGAGCAAAATTAACTTATTGCTGCTGTTTTCCTCCACGTGATGCACGTGTTATCCGGATTAACATCGCGTCTTTCATTTCCTTGCCCCCTTTATTGTGGCAGGATTTGTCTCCCCGGAAGCATTCATTCCGGGAAAACCGCTCATCAACCCAATACCCAATATCGACAGAATAATAACGAAAGGACAAAGGAGACCACCATGAGATTACTTATCAGCATTGCCGTATTGCTTTCTTTCACTACGCTAGCCCAGGCCGCAGAGCCAGTGGTGGCACTGTCACCCGAGGCCCAGCGTGCCCTGCTGGCCAGTGACGATCCCCAACTGGCTGCCAACAAGAAACTGGTCTGGGATATGTGGCGCACCTTCCTGCAGGGTGGCGACATTAATGCCGCCGACAAGTACCTGGCCGAGGAATACCATCAGCACAACCCGAACGCCGAAACCGGCCTGGCCGGTGTTAAAGCCTACTTCCGCGCAGCAGGCAGGCAGGCAACTCCCCCCAAGGACCATATCGATCGTCTGGTCTCCATGGTCGCTGAAAGGGACCTGGTCACCCTGGCCCTGGTGCGTGAAGGGGTGGACAAGGATGGCAACGCCTACACCACCACCTGGTTCGACATGTTCCGCATCGCCGATGGCAAGATCATCGAGCACTGGGATACCGCAACCAAGCCTTAAGGGTTAACACAGGGATTAACAACGGGCAGGCTGGCTGTGAAGCTACCCTGCCCTTTTTGATTCCACGCACTTGAGGCCGTCCTGGAGGATGGATCGATGGCAGACGTTTCTTCCCATGAACTGGCATCCGAATACCTGAGGCTGTCCCCGGATTCGAGCATCGAAATACTGGAGGGCAGGCCGCTATATCAAGGTACCGAAAAACACCTGGCATACGGCCTGTACCAACGTGGAAACCACCATGCTGTTCATCACGGCCGGTGAAGGGACCCAGGTCCGACCAAAATAAGGCCTATGGTCAAGGTGTATACCAGATGGGTGAAGACCAGGCCCTCTCCTGAATGCTTGA
>CAZBBS010000009.1:0-16315 GCA_964490145.1 uncultured Enterobacteriaceae bacterium | reverse complement strand
CGCAGTAAAGCCGAGCGCATATAGTCTCCCCCGTTGGCTTCCGGAGCACGGGCCATGAACAGGCGACGGTATATTTCAAATTCAGCAAACTCATCGTTGGGGGACAGCTCTGGATGCACTTCCGAGGTGCCCTTTACCTGACTCATTTCCGCCACCGGCTCCCAGCGCGCACGGGTTCTCGCATACTCTGCCGTTAATGGGCGGCCATCACTGTCTACGCGATCAAACATCAATCCGGCAGACATATTGGGGTTGTGAGGAATGGCGATGAAATCAGCTCCGGTGGCGTCCGAGGTTTGTTCCAGCCACTGCCAGAAATCCTCGGGCCGCTGCGTATCCAGATTGCTGATTGGAAAAAACTGCCTGAGCTCGTCAGCACCGGCCGGGCTGAAGACGACACGGTGAAGATTGCGGCTGTTGGGCTGCGCCGACCACTCCCAGCCTGCAAAGGCGGTAAAGACACCGGGCTCATTAAATCTTTCAGCGGCAGCTATCTCGTCCAGCCAGGGCTCCTCGCGGATCGGCAGGTAGGTCTCCTGCAGCTGGCTGGATGAAAACTCGGGATTGGTGCCAAAGATCAGCCGGAAGATGCTGCCCGGATCTTCCCTGACCATTTCCTGCAAGCGTTTGCCCCGGGGATTATCCGTCAGCCGGGGATCATCCTTTTGCAGGTATACCTGCAGGCCCAGATAGTCTGAGTGGTCTGCAACCACCAGAAAGTCCAGCGGCCGTGCCAACTGCACACGAGTCCCCAGGGAGGGGTGAATCACAGGCAAGCCCCGTGCATACCGGTAGGCGACGTCTGGATCCGCGATCAGGTTGCCACTGGCATAGGCATCGGTGGAGTGAGAGGTATGCAGATGGGTATCCCCCCATAGCAATGTGGTCTGACCAAAACCCGATGCCGGGATAAATCCCAGTGACAACACCAGCAAACGATGACACAGGGAAGGTAAGGTGCGATGTATGGTCATGGCCTTGTCCCGGTAATACCCCATATCAAAGGGGCCAGATGGCGCTCATTTGACCTTTATAACAGGAAACTGCCTTCAATATGAATGCCTGTAGTAGTGAAGGTGGGTGGATTATGCTGATCCCTTTGCTTCTCTTGCCGGGAAAAGCTAGATTACGGCGGTAAGCAACGTCTTTCCAAGAGGGCCGAACCATGCCGCTATACAACCTGGTAATCAACGGAGAATCGCAAACGGTGGACGCCGACGCCGACATGCCGCTGCTGTATGCCTTGCGCAATGAGCTGGGCCAGAAAGGGCCGAAGTTTGGCTGCGGACTTTCCCAGTGCGGGGCCTGCACAGTGATCCTTGACGGCAATGCCGTGCGTTCCTGCATCCTGCCCATATCCGCCGCGGTGGCTGGCGAAATACGCACCCTTGATGGCCTGGCTACCGAAGCCGGCCCCCACCCGGTTCAGGCTGCCTTTATTGAGGAAGAAGCTGCCCAATGCGGTTACTGCAGCAATGGCTGGATCATGACCGCGGTTGCCGCTCTTGAGCAGGACCCGCGGCGCAGCGATGAAGACATCCGCAATATGCTCACCGGTCTTAAATGCCGCTGCGGCACCCACATGGCCATCAAGCGTGCCGTAAGACGGGCTTCCGATGCCATGGCCCTCGGGCAACCGGTGGCGGGCACGCAAACAACCGATTATGAACAGGCGGAGGTGTGACATGGGCAAGCATGAAAAACCGGTCTCCCCAGCCCGCCGCGCTTTCCTCAACAAAGGCGCTGTTGTTTTTGCCTTGGGCACAAGCGGCGGCCTGAATATCCTGACCATGAATGCCAGCCAGGCCCAGACCCTGGTTGCCTCACCACGCCCTATCGGGCCCTCTGCACTGGATACCTGGTTGTCGTTTGACACCAACGGGCTGGTCACCGCCTATTTCGGCAAGATGGACATGGGCCAGGGCGTGGATACCGCCATTGCCCAGGTGGTTGCCGAGGAACTGGATGTCGATGTTGAAAAGGTGTCCATCGTCATGGGGGACACCCACCGTACACCGAACCAGGGAGGCGCCAGCGGCTCCAGCGGATGCCGCCAGGGGGCCAATGCCCTGCGCAATGCCGCCGCCGAGGCACGCCGGGTCTTCATTGAACGGGCTGCCGCTGTACTTGGGGAACCTGCCGGAAACCTGCGTGTAAATGATGGCGTGGTGTCTGTCAGCAGTAATCCTGCTGCACGCATCACATATGCAGAACTCATTGCCGATGGCCTGGATACCGAGCTGGACTGGAACGGCAACTATGGCAACGGTCTGAATGTGTTCGGTCAGGCACAACCGAAAAATGCCGCCGAGTATTCCGTCGTTGGTACCGGGGTGCCCCGCAAGGACATTCCTGGCAAGATCCTGGCAACCACCGAGTACTGCCACCATGTAAAACTGCCCGGCATGCTGCATGCCCGTGCAGTGCGTCCGCCAGTGGCCAACCAGGTGCCAACCAGTATTGATGAAAGCTCCATCGCCGGTATTGCCACTGCACGCGCCGTTCGTCTGGGCGATTTTATTGCTGTGGTAGCCGAGTCCGAATGGGCTGCCATTCAGGCGTCCCGCGCACTCAAGGTGACCTGGAGCCAGGCTGATGCCCCCTTCCCGGCCATGGACCAACTGGAAACCCATATTGTGAACAGTCAGGCCACCGGTGACAGTGCCACAGGCGGTTTTGGTGGCCAGCCCTATGAGACAGCGCCGACCTTACGGGCGATAGACAATGCCGCCAGGCAATTGGAGGCCAGCTACTTTGTACCCTTTCAGTCCCATGCCCGTATGGGACCATCACTGGGCGTGGCAGATGTCAAAGACGAATACGCGGAAATCTGGTCCGACACCCAGAAACCCCATGACACCCGCAACGGCATCGCCAAAATTCTCGGCATGACACCGGAACAGGTCAGGGTGATCTGGAAACCGGGCCCGGGATCCTACGGGCGCAGCGATGCCGATGAAGCGGCCTATGAAGCTGCGCTGTTATCCCAGGCCCTGGGCCAGCCGGTACGCATGCAGTGGATGCGCCACGAAGGTCATGCCTGGGATCCCAAGGCACCACCCTGCGTGATCAACTGTCGGGCCGGGATCGATAACGACAACAGTGTTCGCGCCTGGTACTTCCATGCCAAGGGCATGTCCGGCTGGGATGTGTGGTTCAACGCTTCCGAACCCAAGGACACCCTGGTGGGCCAACTCACCGGCCATGAGCGTGAAGGGCGCTACAACTTCGGTGCGCCAACAGAATCCTATGCCTTCCCCAACACCGTCGCCTACTGGGAGACCATAGCGCCACTGCAGGAAAGGGCCTCACCGCTTCGCACCTCGCATATGCGTGCTCCCCAGGAGCCCCAGGTGCATTTCGCTCATGAAAGTTTTATTGATGAAGTGGCAGCCACCACCGGGCAGGACCCCATCGCCCTGCGTCTGCGCTATCTGGACAATGAACGGGAACGCGCTGTGCTTGAAGCCGTGGCAGAACTGTCAGGCTGGGAGTCCACTCCAGCCCCTCAGGGCAAACGGGATGGCAACCTCCTCACCGGCCGCGGCGTATCCCTGGCCACGGCCTTTGGCGGTTATGTGGCCACTGTCTGCGATGTGGAAGTGGAACGTGCAACCGGGCGCATCTGGGCAAAACGATTTTATGTGGCCCATGATTGCGGCCTGATCATCAATCCGAAGAGCCTGCGTACAACCATTGAAGGCAACATTGTTCAGGGCTTAAGCCGCACCTTGTTTGAGGAAGTCCGCTTTGATGAAGAGATGGTGCGCAGTGTTGACTGGCTCAGCTATCCGATACTGGATATTCGCGATGCACCAGAGAGCATCGAGATCGTCACGCTGAATCGCCCGGACCTCCCCCCCGGCGGCGCCGGCGAACCCAGCCATGTGACGGTACCCGCTGCGGTAGCCAATGCGGTGTTCAACGCCACCGGCGTGCGTATCCGTCGCCTGCCCTTGTCACCGGAGCATGTGAAGCAGGCGCTGGCCTGATATCCCGTTAGCGACGTATCAGTAAAAAGGGGGCTTGTGCCCCCTTATTTAATTCAACTGTAGTTTGATTCAACTTTAGTTAGTGAAATCGAAGATATCGTTGCCACTATCCGGCGGTGTCATGCCCTCTTCGAAGTACTTCTCCCAGATCTGGGCCCAGGGGCGGCCATACATATCAGGCACTTCATACTCGATCACGGCGCCTGGTGCTACCGGTGTAGCGTAACCATCAATGGGGAAGATGGTCTGCAGGCATTCCACAAACAGGGTGGGATCACCTTCATCAAAATCGCTGACATGTGCATAGTTGCGCACGATACGGATTGGTTCCACAAAGGCTTCCGGATCATAGAGGATGGATTCATGATTAATGGCAGTCACTTCACCTTTGTCATCACGCATCGGGGTGTAAATCTCTATCGTCTGCATCTTGCTGGAGAACTCGAAAACACCATGCCCTGCCCAGCCCTGGATGTTGGACGTCCAGGTGATCAGTGCATCACCGTCCCAGAAGCCGATGGTGTTGCCATACCAGCGTGGTACATCCGCACCAAGGCGTGGCACGTCGCCATCCATCTCAAATTCACGCCCCACGTGAATATTGGTCACGAAGTTATCGGCAATACCCCCCATGAACTGTACCAGGGTAGGAGTCACCAGCACGGACCATGGCGCCTGCACTGCCGCTGAATACCAGCGACGCATGAATCCTTCAGGCCAGCAATACTGCGACGGCCACTGGGCGGCATTGGTGTTCGCCTGATGGAAGGCGTCCTGGACAAAACGTTTCTGATACTCCGGTGTTAGCACGGACAACACGGTGGGAAACTGGATGGCGATCATCATCGAATACCAGTTATCAAAAGTCTGGGCAGGACCGAAGCGACCGTTCATGCCATGCGGCAGGGTTTCCCAGGTGTGTTTGGTGGGCCCACCACGTTTTTCAGTTTCGGCAAGCAGGGCTTCATAGTGAGCCTGTGCTGTGTCGAAACCATAAGGACTGACAATACCTTCCCGGGGATAGTCCCGGTCACAATGTCCCCAGGCCGCCGTGCGGGGCGGATCATCACCCATCATGGAGCCGCCGATGGCACCACGCTGCGACTCCAGACCGAGAGGACTGTTGCAACGGAAATAGCGAGGATCGGTCCACAGATCTACGTCTGCATAGAAATCCGATGAGGTAAAAATATCGGTTTCCAGCTGTTCGACGCCATCTGGCGTGTCGCCGTTGAAGGCGGCACCGATGGTCGGATTTGCCCCCAGCGCCATGGGCCCCACAAACGGAAAATTGTCGAACTGTTCGCGCATGCGACGCGCCCGCTCGGGATCACTCACCGGACCGAATGAAAACTCCAGTTCCGGCAGTGCACCAGCAACCGGCGCGCCACGACCAACACTGGTGAAACCCGGATCGGCGATCTGCTGCGCGGCAATCGGCAGGGCAACAAGGGTAGTGAATATGACGGCAACGGCCGTCGGAAATCGTTTACTGCAAGACATATAGCATCCTCATGTACAGGAAATTCAAGAGGGGATGTTAAACCGGATCCCCTTATTACATTAAATGGGTGATGTCGAAGATTATTGTCCCATCAAGGATTCACGTGGCACATAACCGTAAGTACCAAGCACGCGTTTCCTGATTTTCCATTGCCCGTTGATTTTTTCGAACTCGACATGGTCGGTGCCCTGTTCGCTCGGGATGGGCGCTTTGGCTGGATCAACACTGGTCATGCCGGTAAAGATGGCGTCCATGACAGCCGTATTGCCATTCACGCGAATCATGGGATTGCCCAGCAGCATGACAAATTTGGGACGATCGCCATCAGTGGGGTCGGGCGCCCCGTATTCAGCCTCAATGGCGGCCCAACCTTTCACCGTATGATCACCCACATTGAACTCGCCGTCCTCGGCCCAGTACTTTCTGATATCGTGCCCTTCCTCGGTTGAAAAAGCCCAATAGTACTCGATCATCATGTCTTCAATCTGGATACGGTCCAGCAGCGTGCTTTGCGTCGTCATGCCATCAGCGGCATGACCCTGGGAAAAGACGGAAATAGCCAGCACAACAAAAACCGTCAGTGAATGTAATGTATTCATCGTTCTAGTCCTTTTACGCTTGTTGCTCTCAGGTCAATCCACTACCGCAATGCAGCCAGGGCCAGCCTTGCTTCCTTGTTGGGATCATTCTGCACACGAACGGTATCGCCGAACATCATGGTGGGAAGCTGATCCGGATTGAAGGCAGGCCAGTGCGGCATATCGGCATGGTCCGGATTACCCGTGCGGGCAAAGGCAGCCCAGGCCGCACTCATCACATGGCCAAGTTCGTAGCGTTCCTGTGCCGAGCCTGTCATGGACGCCCCGATATCCATGTTGTAAAACACGAAGGGAATGTCCAGTGTGTGATAGGACCCCATGCGATTGTTGTGCACCGGCGAATACCAGTCGAAGAAATACAGATAGGCTGGTGCGCTGCCCTGTTCATATTTCAGCCTGCCTGCCAGCTGGGCATCCCAACGGCGGGTTTTATCGGATTCTGCCGTCAGCCACAGCATCTGGTTGCGCATGGTCGGATGGAGTGTCCTGTACAGGTTCACAAGTTCACGGCCTTTGGTTGCATCGTTATTGGCCAGACGCGTAGTAAAACGATCCTGCATATCCGCATCGGACAAGTCATAGGGCGGTGGGCCTACCCAGCCGTTTTCTGTTTCTGTTGATCCAAGCAGCAATGGCACATTCGCCGAGAAGGAAGGCGCGGTTGGATCCCACTGGTCTCGTGGCAGGATATTGCCATCCACCACAGGCCCGGTGCCAAGATCACGAATGGCCGGCTCACTGTAGTAGGCATCCTGAATCTGTTTGACACTCAGCGCTTGCAGGCGATCAAGCTGGTTGGTATTGATACCCAGCTTGCCAAGAAAACGCTCGGCGCCTTCACTGGCGACATCGGCGCTCACCCCGGTGATTTGCACACCGCTTTGTGAAATGCAGCGATGAAACAGGCCCTCAGCAGAAGGCATGGCCATAAGCGTGGTGGTTTTGCGTCCGCCGCCTGACTGCCCAAAGACAGTCACCCGGTCCGGATCGCCGCCAAAGTTGGCAATATTGTCCCTGATCCACGCCAGAGTCGCGACAATATCCTGCATACCCACATTGGTGGACTGTGACCATTTATCTCCGCCGATATCAGCCAGGTGCAGAAAACCGAAAATGTTCAAACGATGGTTCACCGAAACCACGACCACATCTTCCTTCTTGGCCAGGTTGGTGCCGTCATAAAGCAGGTAATTGCCCGCCCCGGCAGAAAACCCGCCACCATGCAGCCACACCATGACCGGGCGCGCGGCATTGTCTGCGCCGGGTGTAAAGATATTCACGTTGAGGCAGTCTTCCCCTTCCGGGCTCAGGCGATTGAGGGCTGTCACCACCGGTGCCGGCTCCTCGGCGCCCGGCTGGATTGGCGCATTATGGGCAATCTGGAAATGATCCCTCACACCTGACCAGGCGGCAGGCGGCTTTGGCGGCATGAACCGATTGGCCCCGGCAGTAGATGCCCCGTAGGGCACCCCCCAGAACTGGTGAACACCGTCTTTCAGTAATCCACGCACTTTGCCGTACTGCGTCTGGGCAGTAGCACCAATGGTAGTCAGGCGCATATCCTGCGCCAGGCCAGGCAAGGCCAGCCCCGCTGTAGCGGTCATCCCGGCCTGAATAAAACGGCGGCGGTTAATCTGCCCAAATGAAAAGGTATTTTTGTTCTTCATGACATCCCCCAACATCCCCGAATCAGGAGGACAAGTAAACGCCAAACAGAGAAAAGAAGCAAAGGGTGTATAGCCAGGTTTGGCGTGACCGGGCCTATCGGGTCTTCAGCAGTTTCTGCAGCAAGGCTATGGTGTCGGGTTTTCTGGTTGGAGCACGGGCCCCCGTCAACTCACCTTCAGCCCAGCGGATGGGAGTACGCCCTTCATTGTCAGCCACATCAAGCCGTGCACCGTTTTCAGCCAGGTATTCAATGATGTGATTGGACCCCCGGTTGGCGGCACCATGAATGGCACGCAGACCCATATCATTTTTGGCATTGATATCATTGCCAAGAGCATGGGTCAGCTTTACGGTTTCCAGCAGCGCCTCCGGACCTTCATCGTAAGTCTCTGCCACAGCCCAGGAAACACCGGCTGCCACCATCAGAGGCGTTGTTCCACCCATGGTGGCGATATTGGGGTCTGCTCCATGCTCCAGCAGCAAGTGCAGCACGTTCAGGTCACCGGCAATGGCCGCGCGCAGGAATGGGGTCTGACCCGTCATGTCGACCCAGCCGTTGAATCCGGTGCCGGCAATGAACCGTCGTTCCGGCGGAAATTCCCGGATCCGGGCATTGGGATCAGCACCCGCAGCCAGCAGGTCTGTAATCAGGCCAAAGGCAGCCTCCCTGTCCACCCGGTTGGAGCTTGCCGTGACCTGGAATTCCAGATTGCGGATATCGACAGCAACCCACAGCGGCGTCTGTCCGTACCAGTCAACGGCATTCACGTTCGCTCCCGCAGCCACCAGGAATTTTGCAATCGCCAGGTGATCGCTTTTTCCGGAACGATTCACGTTAACCACACTGTGATTGAGAATGGCATTGATCAGCGGCGTAATGCCATTGGCATCTGCAAGCTCGATATCGGCACCTGCAGCCACCAGCATCTGTACAAGCTCGAGATTGCCCTGCCGGGTGGCAAATAACAGCGGGGTTTTCATGCCGATGATCGGGTAGCGCATACCCCGGTCGGGTAGTCCCGATCTGTTTATTCCCACGCCCTGCGACGTCCCTACCGGCACTTCACTGGGCAGGACCCTGCGATGCTCCTCGCCAGCAAAACTCTGCGCATTGACGTCCGCGCCAGCCTCGAGCAGACGCCTGGCCAGCAAGGGTTTTTCCTCCCGCACGGCAAACATGAGGGCGGTCTGCCCGTAAGATCGGTCACGGGCGTCGACCTGCGCCCCATGAGACAGCAACAGCTCAAGCACGGGTGCGTCACCTGATCGTATTGCCAGGTGCAGCGGCAGCTCACCACTGCCATCGGCAGCTTCCGTGTCTGCCCCGGCTTCCAGTAATTGCCTTACCATGCCGACATGATGGTTCTGCACGGCAAGATGTATTGGTGTCAGACCATAACGACTCGCAGCATTCACATCGGCCCCCGCATTGAGCAGTAAAAGGGCCAACTCCTGATGGTTGACGCGCGCAGCCCAGTGCAGTGCCGGTGTACCGTCAACACTCGAGGCGTTGGGATCAAACCCCTGCTGCAGGAGTGCCCGCACTGTGTCGACATCCCCCTGCCTTGCAGCTTCCGCCAGCGGTGATCCCTGTGCTTGTCCCGGCGCCGGTATGACCAGTGGCTGGGCGAGCAGCGTTCCGCTGAACAGCGCCAAAAGGCCCACAAGCACGATATCGGGCCATCCTGACGAACGGCGGTAATGCTGTGTTTTGCGGGATCTCATGCCAGATATTCCTCCGCGTCTAGATGTCCACTGTGCCGCTGCTTTCCCCGAAGCGGTCAACGGGGACACCTACCTTGTCCAGCAGGCTCACCAGCAGATTCGATACCGGCGTTTCGCTTGCCACGCGGACATGCTTGCCGCCACGCACCCTGCCGGAGGCACCACCAGCGACCACGATGGGCAGTTCACTGTGATTATGGTCCTGCGAGTTGCCCAGCCCGCTACCGTACAGAACAAGGGAATGATCCAGCAGGGATCCGTCACCATCAGGCGTTGCTGCCAATCTCGCCACGAAATAGCCCAGAGAATGGCGCAGGTGGTATTCGTTAAGTGTTGCATGACGATTCATGTTTTCCGCGATGTACATATGGTGGGAGCAGTTGTGAAAACCATCATTCACCCCACTTTCCGGAAATGCCCGATTGCTCAGTTCCGCCGCCAGAAGCATGGTGGACACGCGCGTCATGTCGGCCTGCCAGGCGAGCGCCAGCAAGTCAAACATCACCATTGCATGTTCTTCGAAATTCGCCGGTATGCCAGCAGGACGATCCGGCAGAGGCAGGTCCCCGGGTACGCTGTCCATCTCCAGGCTCAGCCGGCGCTCCACTTCCCGCACATCATTCATATACTGCTCCATCCGGATCCTGTCGGTTGCCGGCAGGGAACGCTGCAGGGAAAGCAGTTCCTCCCTGACCTCATCCAGTATCGTGGCCGACTGTTCGCGGCGCGCTGCCTGCTGGGCAGGTGTACTGCCATCGCCAAACAGGCGCTCGAAAACCACGCGTGGATTAACCTGCATGGGCATCGGGCTACTGGGGGTGCGATATGAAATGGACGCGCGTTCTTCCAGGGCAAGTTCCAGAGAGGGCAGCCGGGTATCCTGACCGATGTAATCCGCTGCCAACTGGTCCATTGATGTGGGCGATGGGCCCGTCCCGGGAGCTACGCCAGTGAGCCAGCACTGAAAGGCACGCCTGTGATGGCCACCGGCTGAAGGATCCCCTTCATTGGCCACCGGTAAAGCCAGGCCACTGACAACATTGATGTGATCACGGAAGGGCTCAAGGGATTTCAGGCTTGGCGTGATGGTCCAGTTGGTTCCTGTCTCCGACGGCACCCAGCGATCCTGGATGGCGCCATGGGGTATATAGATACAGGCCAGTCTCGACGCGGGCGTAGCGGACTCCGCGGCACGCAACATGCCTGCGGGTATCATGGACTCCAGCAGCGGCAGGCCCAGTGACACGCCCGCCGCCCTGAGCAGTTTCCTGCGGGACAAATGTTTCCTGGTCAGGAAATGCATGTTCTCTCTCCGGTTGTTCTCTCGTACACGTCTTGCCACGATGTGTTCTGTATCCGTGCCCTGGACTGTCCAGAACGATTACTCACGGGAAGCCGTCCCGGCCGCAGCAAGAGCCGGCGCCGGCAGCTTGATACGCTGCTGGAATGGTTCGCTCATCACAATGGCCTGCACCAGCGCCGTCCAGCCAAATCCGTCAGCCTGCGCCTGCTGGATAATACGGCGCACCGCGGGCTCGTCGTAAAACTCAAGTTCCCTTCCCAGGGCGTAGGTAAGCAGGCGCCCGGCAAGGGATGTCATGAAAGCCTCCGGCCGGGCCAGCAGGGCATCTCGCAGGGACGCCGGACCATCCACCGGGGTACCGTCAACCATGACGGCTCGGGTGTTGATCGGTAAACCATTGTCGAGAGTGCGCCAGCGACCCACCAGATCGAAATTCTCCAGCGCAAAACCGATGGGATCCATGATCTTGTGGCAGGCAGCGCAAACAGGATCCGAGCGGTGCAGCTCCAGCCTTTGCCGTAGTGTATCGATGGACACCTGTTCGCCCGGCGCTGCCTTGGGATCCAGATTTGTCTCGACGCCGGGCGGCGGGCTTGGCACATGCGCCCCGAGGATGTTCTCCACCACCCAGGCACCACGAATAACCGGCGAGGTTCGATCCGGCACTGATGTGGCAGTGAGTATGCTCGCCTGACCCAGCAGCCCCCGGCGCGGACTGTCTTCAGGCAGATCCACCCGCCGCATGTAGCCACCCCACACATCGGGAATACCGTAATGTGCTGCGAGACGTTCGTTCAGGTAGGTGTAATCGGCATCCAGCAGGTTTAAAAGGCTTGTATCCTCGCGAACAATGCTTTGGAAAAAGAGCAGGGTTTCCTGCCGCATGGCCTCGCGCAGGGCGGTATCGAATGCCGGGTCCTGCGGTTTGGCATCATCCAGTTCACGCAGCTTCAGCCACTGACCGGTAAAATTTTCCACCAGGGCCCCGGCACGGGAATCCGCCAGCATTCGTCGAACTTCCTGTTGCAGCACACCATCGTCGCGTAACCGGCCTGCTGCGGCCAGGTTCAGCAAATGTTCATCCGGGATGCTGCTCCAGAGGAAAAACGACAGCCTGGAAGCAAGTTCCAGGTCACTGACAGGGTAAACCTCTCCATCAGTAATGCCCCGTGGCTCTTCCTCGAATCGATACAGGAACCTCGGGTCCACGAGCAGCCAGGTCAGCGCGCCCTGTATGCCACGCTCGAAATTTCCGCCCTCGGCAGTACGACTCAACGCAAAGAAGCGCATCAAGGTATCCACTTCGCTGCTGCTGACGTCAATCGGGCGTCGGTAGGCCAATGCAGCGAGCCTGGCCAGTATCCCGCGGGCACAGGATTCTTCCTCTTCTGCACGGGACGGCTGACAGGTAAAGATGGTTCGCCTGCTGGGCGTATCCCCGGGTCCGGTGACGTTGTAAGGTCCATCGATCTCCAGCCCCTGGACAAACCCGCTCGATGCATTGGTGTCGGCCAGATAGAGTTCTGCGGCACCAACACAGCGCTTCTCATCAACAAGCGCCAATCCTATGGCATGGGTTCCGGCAGGTACCTGGACCCGAAAACGCCTGGGGTTTTCGACCGGCAAAGGTACGCCATTGAACAGGATCTCGAGCGCCGGCCCGGCGCACCAGATCATCCGTCCCTGATCATTGCCCCGGCCGTATTCCGGAATATTGGCCGCCACATTGAATTCATATTCGGCATCAACGGGAAAATAGTGCTCAACCAGTAATCCCCCGCGCGTGCCCGGTGGAAGGCCTTCGACATAGGTCTGCTGGGACGCCCTGTCGGGTACAAGGTATTCGACCTGGGTGGGGGCTGTAGTGGAATCTCCGACAGCCTGCCGGCTGATCTGTCGGGCCACCGAGAGGTAGCCTTCCAGCAGGGTCGGGGACATGCTGAGGGCCTCGGCAATGTTGTCAAAACCAGCAGCAGTGGCATCAGCTGGCAGCGCAAGAACAAACTCCTGCGCGTCGACAGCCAGCAAGTCCCGTACTGCATTAATGTACTCGGCACGATTCAGACGTGAAACCGGTTCTGCCCCCGGGTTTGGTGATTCCTGCCAGGCCAGGTCCAGACCTGTGCCCAGCCAGTCAACCATGCCATCAAGCACCTCCCGGGACGGACGGGGATTACCCTCTGGCGGCATCAACCCCGCACGCAACTTGCGAATCACCTCTTCCCAGACCGCCCCATCATGATCCAGCTCTGCCAGCGACATCAGGTCAAAGGCCACGCCACCAGCCCAATCGGAGGCGTTGTGGCATTCGATGCAGTACTGATCAAGGAAGGTCTGCTGCGCGTGGCTGTCCCTGGTCCAGTCAGCCAGGATATCGCCCCCACTGGCCGCTGCAGCGCGAGTAACCGGAGCCGCAGAGCCCAAACCAAAAAACATGGACAGCACTGCGGGCAGTGCATATAGCCTTGTCTTCAACAATCTTCCCCCAAACCGCCATCATGTATCCCGGAACTGGCGGTAACAATGGCATTCTTTCTGGTAAAAGGCCGCCTCTTCAAATCTTTCCTGCTATCGGGACAGTCAGCCTGACCAAGGATTCAAAGGCTAGTGTATATACTCATGGAATATCAATAGCTGGCATGAAAAAGGGCAAAGTCTCCAAAGGGGGCACATTGCATTTTCAACGCAGGTAGTCGCCCGGTTGCCAGCCCTGCCACGCTTCCATCCCCTTTGATTTCACTTCCTGTTAGCAGTAGCCTAGACCTCGTCCGGGCAAGATGAGACACAAGCTCCCTTGGAACACACAGGACAATGTACAGCTGGTAAAGGCATACTCACAACAAGGTAAAACAACCATGAACAAGAATATTCTGCAACTGGCGTTATCCGTATCAATCACTATTCCGATGACTCCGGTTTTTGCCCAGACCGTCGCAGATATTGATTTCGACAGCGTGGGTCGGGCCTGGCCGCTGGAGGCTGACCTCAACGAGTACCATATGACCGGTGCAACGATGCGCCAGGGCCTTGGTAATCCGGCTTACCGGACACAGATTCCGTTTGATCCACGGCGCGACCCGGAAACCGGCTTTGTCGGCTCGGCGCGAAACGGCGCCACACCTTCCGGTATTGAGCCCCTTGCCATAGACCTGTTTACCACCACCGATTTTTACAAGGACCGCGAGTTGTGGAGCGATCCCCGCTATTTTCGCTGCAACAGTTCTGCCGCGCTGGAGGACTTCCGTGGCCCGGAAAATCTGATTGGCGACAACCCGCCCACGTCGGCCCCCTGGGGATACTGCGACCGTGACTATCCGCGCGAATCCATTGTCAGCCCCTATCCCTTCAAAACAGCTCAGGCCCATTACGAAGCGCTGCTGGAAGAAACCACCCGACGCGGTGGGCCCAGAAAGCATACGTACGCTACCGTGCCGGGCGAATGGACCGGGCGCTACCAGCATCCTGCACAGGCAACCAACCAGTACTGGATCCGGATGCGACATGTGCAGGTACCTACCATCCTGTCGCTGCTGACCCCGGAATACCAGGAACGTTTCGTGCAGGAGGCCTATCACCATGGCCACACCAATGCCCCGCAATGGCCCTCGCAATTCTGCTGGCCAGAGGGTTTCATGCGTCGCTGGCATGAATCCGCCCTGTGGGAGCAATCCATCATGGTGACACCGAACATGGTGCAGATCCTGGGAGGCGTTGCACGAAACTTCATCACCAATATCCACATTGGTCGGGAATTCAACATGGACGGCGCCGTGCCCAGACTCGGGGCAGACGTCCCACGCTGGTACGGTGAGACCATCGGCTTCTGGGATGGTGATGCCCTGATCACCTGGACCTCGAATGTCCAGGGCTGGTCAAGCCACGCCTCGTTTGAAATTTCAAACCAGATGCAGACCATCGAAATCTACACCCCTAATCGTGACGCCAATGGCAACTTCCTGGGACTCAACCAGGAAGCCATTCTTTACGACCCCGAAGCACTGGTGGAACCGGTGCGCATCATCCGCAATCTCACCCGGCTGAGCGGTTTCGAGGAAGGCGATCCCCAGACCTTCGTCGAATGTGTGCAATCGATCTTTCCTGTTGAGGGCTCAGCAACACCGCTCAACCCCGGTGATGTGATCCAGTACGAAATACCCGACATGTACGGCCGTCCCTGGGCGCACATCTGGGAGAAATACTGGGAAGAAGGCATGGAGCGTCCGGAAGAAGAGGATATCTTCAGCTTTGAATAAAAAATGGGGTCAGATCATCTTTATATAGAAATAGTGATCTGACCCCAATTTATCAGGCGAACTGTTGCAGGACTTCTATAAAGTTCGGCCCGTAGCGCTCCCGCTTGGTTTCTCCCACGCCGTTGATGTCGCCAAACTGTGAAAGGGTCACGGGTTGCTCACGGCATAGTTCTTCCAGGGTGCTATTGTGAAAAATCATGTAGGCAGGTACTGCATGTTCTTCAGCCAGGCGCTGGCGAAGTGCACGCAGGGCGTCCCAAAGCTGCGGATTGATATCGTCCGGCACTCCACTGCCTTTTGACCGAGGTGTTTTCCCTTTTTTGACAGAGGTATTGCGCAGATCCCGGCGCAAGGCCAGGGTGGCCTCCCCTCGCAGCAATGCACGACACTGATCCGTCAGACGCAGGCCGCCATAACCGCTGACATCAATACTGAGAAAGTTACGCGCCACCAGCTGACGAAATATCGAGCGCCAGTCGTGAACAGCAAGATCGGCTCCCATACCGTAGACATTGAGATTGTGGTGACCAAACTGTATCACCTTGTCAGCGCTGCTCCCGCGCAGAACTTCAATGAGATGATTAACGCCGAAACGCTGGCCGGTACGGTAGACCACACTAAGCGCCATACGAGCCGGCTCGGTGGCATCCCAGGTATCCACAGGCGCAAGACAGGTGTCGCAGTTGCCGCAGGGTTCTTCCAGGGTTTCACCAAAATACCGCAGCAGCGCCTGGCGCCGACATGTGGTCAGTTCACACAGGCCCAGCATGGCATCCTGTCGATGCCGCTCCACACGCTTATGCTCTTCACTACCCGGTGACTGGGCCAGGATTTGCCGCAGCTTCAGCACATCCTGCAAGCCGTAAAGTAACAGAGCAGTTGCTGGCTGTCCGTCACGCCCTGCCCGACCCGTTTCCTGGTAGTAGCCTTCTATGGTCTTGGGCATATCCAGGTGGGCGATAAACCGTACATCGGGTTTGTCGATGCCCATGCCAAAGGCGATGGTCGCCACCATCACGATGCCATCCTCGCGCAGGAAGCGTGACTGGTTTTCCTCACGTTGTGCATTGCTTAAACCGGCATGGTAGGCCAGCGCCGTGAATCCCTTTTCATTCAGCCAGGCAGCCGTCTCCTCGGTTTTCTTGCGCGACATGCAGTAGATAATCCCCGCGTCTCCAGGATGCTCCTCCTGCAGCAAGCGCAGGATCTGCTGACGGGCATCCTGTTTCAGGGCAATGCGGTACTGGATATTGGGACGATCAAACCCGGCG
>CAZBBS010000008.1:0-57225 GCA_964490145.1 uncultured Enterobacteriaceae bacterium | reverse complement strand
CATAGGTATTGGTATAGGTATTGGCATCAACGTCAGAAACTACTGTACCCATGGTGCAGCTGCCAACTCCGTCGGAAGTGAACGCCGACATGCCATCAGCCAGTATTGTATTTTCTTCAGTAACCGGTGCACTGAGAGTGACAGAACCACTGACATGGTGATGGGAGGCGGGCGGGTCAGCCGGATTATAGGGACAGGTATAGCCGTAATCCTCGTTGTATTCCACGCCAAAGCCTGTAGGAATCGTGTCCAGGGTTGATGTGGCATTGGTATATCCGGAATTCAGACAGTAAAAGTCATCAGGAATACCTTCGAACCGGTCGCCTGCTTCTCCTCCTGTATTGGAGTCTGTTCGAGTCATGCCCCCCAGGTTCATGCAGGGGTTCTCATTATTCAAGTCGGACGCTGAGAATGCGCCGGTCAGAACAAAGTCATGAGTGGATTCGCTGGTTCCTGGTACCGGCAAGACCAGGCTGTCTCCCACTCCCTGGCTGTAGTACTGGACCAGTACCGATCCATCAACCAACTCCTTTCCATCCGCTTCACTGTTATCCACCTTGTAGAGCATGCCGCGATAAACCCGGCGTGATGCCCGAATCGGCTGATCGAAAGGTTGATCGGAAGTCGGGTCGCCCACACACCCTTCCCAACTGGTATTACCGGACACCAGGATGCCGACATTACCGTGCCAGCCCCCGCCCAGGTAGCAGGTGTAATCAAAATATTCATATTCCCCACTTGAATTGCCGGAGGTGGTGACGGTGGAGGTATCGTTATTGGAAACAGCAGTCCGGTCGGCTTCAGCACCCCCGGAGGGAATATAGTGTCGGGCACAAAAGGCTGCATCCGAGGCAATCACATGAACAGCCCCTGGATCAAGATTGGGGAGTTCATCACGATCGATGTAAATTCTTCCCTTCACCCGCACAAATTCAGCACAAGTGCCTCCTTCTGTCTGGCAGGCTTCCACCAGGGTCAGCACCACATCACTGCCCACGGCCAGCAACCGGTCGTCACCACGCAGAACTTCTGATGTGCCATCCCCATTACTCACGGCACCACTGACTTCATCATCGGTTAGCGTACCATCACCCAGCCTGGCTCTGCCGGTGGGTGAATCGACTTTTTCATCGGAAGCTTCCAGTGCACTGTCGCCGACCTTGCGCGGTGAAATAAACGCAAACTCCGTGTTCAGGGCTACGGATTGGGTGTCGCCCGCCGGGTCAGTCCAGTCCACTTTAACGGCTACTGATTTGACCGTACCGGATGTTGAAATGTTTTCTGTCCGGGTATAACTGTTGCTGATGCCATCTACAGTGGCGCTGTTTCCGTATCCCGCCGTGTCAGCATACAGGGTATTGAACTCAGCCAGGGTGCCTGCACTATTGGTGTAGTTGCGCATCTCCTCCAGCCGGGACTGGGCAATACTCAGCGCCTCGGATCGGGATTTGTTGTCAGCACTTTGCCTGGCAATAACGCCATGCAATGTCGTAACACCCAGAATGCCCACAGACAGCACACCCAGTGTGACCAGAATTTCAATTAATCCAAATCCCGAGTTTTTATGCCTGAAGAGTTTCATGTTTACCTCCCGGATTTAAAAATCCTTCCATGTTCCGGCACTGCCGGTTGTGGCCCCTGCCATGGAAGTGCCGCCCAGTACATCAGAGTTGTACCAGACATCGAAACTGCCACCGGTGGAGCTTTCAGCGTCACCTGCAGTGACCATGGCTCCACGAACAGTGGTATTACCACTGATATTCACGTTGCCGGTGACAAATAAAATACCGTAAAACTGGTTGCCGCCGCTGAAGGAGGCATTGCCATTTACAATCACGATACAGGGTTTGGTGTTGGCGGATGGACACACATTGCTGCCGGTCTGGGCAGTTGTGCAGCCAACTGTCACCCCGGTAAAAGTGGTATTGCCTTCAATCCAGATCACTTCGTGGGTTTTCAGTTGAACATCTGTGTTGGCATTGGCAGCCGTGGTTTCCACGGTGACCAGGGACGCCTTGTATGTGGTGGGATTGGCGCCAAAGAAATTTTCAAAAAACTCGTCGCCGCTCAAGGCACTCAGGCTGCTGTCATTCTCGATAACATCCAGGCCCTTGATGGAATTATCTGAAGCCTCGACCAATGAACAGGTCCCCGGTACATCCATGCAGGTGGGATAGCCAACACCGCCCACATCGGGTACCTCAGTGGCAGTACTGTTGTTAGACCCCATGTCGATTTCGCTGCCGGTCCAGATGGTACTGTGGCCTTCCTGGTTGTGGACTGTTGCTGAGCCACCAATAATCATTCTGCCACGGGTGATCACCGGGTTATCCGGCGCATTGGGAAGGGGATCAATTGTCATGATGGTCTGGGTGATGCTGCGTGTTGCACTGCCATCATCGCTGACCCCGGTAGCCACAATCTGGATGGAAGTCATATTGCTCGACAGGTCAGTGATCGTGACCGTAACGGTGGCCGAACCAATCGTAGCGACATTGGTGTCTCCCATATTGTCGGCATTGGTATCAAAGACGCAGTCGATGGTACTGCCACCTGTCGCACAAACGGTGCCGCTATTATAAGTATTGGCTACCCCGTCCCGGTCCGGGTCCTCTTCCAGGTAATTCAGCGCAGCAGTAATGCCGGCTTCAGCAGCTTCAAACGCCATTTTGGCCCGGTTGTCATTATTGGTAATTTTCTGCTCCATGAGGATGGCCCGGGAGACATTGAAGGTCACCAGGGTGCTGAGCATCAGAATTGTAAGGGAGACTGCGAGAGTCAGGGCCCCACGCTGTTTGTTGTATACCTTGAAAAAAGTCGTCTTCATTACCGCACCCTCACCAGATCATTACGCACACGGATATTCTGGGTCAGTGAAATCTGTACAAAGGAATCCTCAGTCAGGTTGCCGGTCAGGGTGATGGCAATCTGCCGGGTTTCCACGGTGATGTCGCCGCTGGCGGCTGCCGGCATCGGGGCATCGTAGCAATCGGCTTCATCCGCCTCATCCGTGGTGGAATCGGCATCATTATCGACACCATCAGGCTCACGGGTATTCAGGCATTCAGAGGCATTCAGGTTGAAGGTCAGTGCAGTGACGGTAATAAAATCGCTGTCGGTCAGTACTGACCAGGTATTATTGGCGGTGGCACAGGTGTCCGGGTCCGCCACGTTGCCTGACGTGCGCATTTCCACCACCCCATTGTTGAGTCTGAACCCACCCAGTTCTGTCGCCTCTACGGTGCTGTCTTCATCCAGGTCATACCCATAGACGATGCAGGTGCCGACGGTGGCAGCCGGACTGCCTCCCGTGTTTATCCAGGTGCCGTCACCAGCAGGCACCAGTTGCGTGTTGCTGGTCATGGAGTCAAATACTTCCAGTGCGGTGTTGTCTACCTGATTGTAGACGTTGGTGGTGGGGTCGCTGGCAGTCACGGCTCCTGCCGAAAAGCCAGCACGACGAAGCTCCGTCACCATGAGATTCATCACGGCATTCAGATCCTGATTCATCTTGCTGGCCGCCAGGGTATCCATGGAACTGGTGTAGGTCGCCATGTACCCCACCAGTACCGAACTGATCACGCTGAGGCTCAAGGCAATCGTGATCATCAGCTCGGTAATAGTGAAACCGGCCTGAGAAAATGCCGTATGGCGTGTTTTTGTCATTTTGTTCTGCATCTTATCCATCATGCTCAGCACGCCTTGTAATTCTGTATGGAGCCGTCCGGTGAGCAGATGGTAGGCCTGCCAAGGAGACTGATATTGATCCGCAGCTGCTTGCCATTACCGCTGAACAGGTTGACCTGTCCGCTGGTTGACGTGCCGCGAACCTGATCGAATACGATTTGCGTGTTGCCGCTGGAAAAAGAGGCTATCTGCATGGTGACATCGGTCCAGTCAGTGCTGGGAAAACGCATCAGGACAAAATCCGCATTGGTGGTTGTTCCATCACCATTGTCCACCACGATGACACAGGCATTGGCAACTGTTGGGTCCGTTACGGCCAGGCTGCACAAACTGTTCTGGGTGCTGACGCCATATTGCCAGGTCCCGGATGCAGCAGTAGGCGAAACCGGTGCGTTGAAATTCACATAACCTGCGGTGTTGCCTGAAACGGATTCTGATCTGGCCTGCTGTATATGGTTATACAGTTGCTCAGTGGCACCAATAAGGCGCTGGGAATCCCCGATATCGGAGAAACTCGGAAACGCTACGGTAATCACAATGGCCAATATGGCGGTGGCGATCATCAGCTCCAGCAGGGTAACCCCGGCCTCTCGTTTTTGAATTGGTAATGTCAGGTCCATAAAATTCATTTTTGCAGCAAGTTATTGATTTTTTAAGACATCTGACAAGTATTATTGCATCTCTTTGGCTGCCTGCAATACGGAAATGCTCCTGAAATACAGCGGCTTTGCAGAACAGCCCTCCTGCACACACCAGGAGTCTTGCAGGCACACCTGAGATTCAAACAATTTCCTGAATAAATTCAGCAACCTATACAGGGAGCCAGACTAGATCAAAAGAAAAAATAAAGACGTGATAAAGCAGTCAGATTGTACAGGCAACCTGCTGTTTTTGGTGACTATGTGAAATAACTCACATCAAAATCAGGGGTAATACCCCCAAGACCTCAGCTTTGCAGCCCGAAATCCCCTATGGACAGCGCCGTCAATCGGGGACGTAAGCCCGCTGTATGCTGCGGTGGGCATGATCCAGAAACAGGGTGGGATCACCAAAGTCATCGATATAGGGATCAAGCAACCCCATCTTCACGATGTTCTTTGGGCCCATGCCGAGGTTAAGCTGCTCGACCAGATCCAAGTGCAGGTTGGTATACATGGCACGCATGCGCAGGATATCGGTGCCACTTAGCAATGGACCATGGGCCGGCACCACCACAGTATCGGCACTGACCACCTGGCTCAGGGTTTCATAAGCCTTGAGCAGTCCTCCCATCCAGGAGCCGTGACGAATATCCAACACGGGCCATTGTCCAGATGTCACAGGACCTCCGGCGACAAGCGTGTCGAGCATCGGGAAGTACAACCAGATATCGCTGTCAGAGTGGGCAGCCGGCAGGTAGCCGTAGATAATTTCCTGACCGGCAAATTTCATGGACCCGGTACCGCTGAGTGTTTTTGTGGGCAAACCCGCGGAAGGCATAGGGCCGTAACGGCCTTCAAACAAGGCCGACTGAACGGAATTCTCCAGGAACATCCGGGTTTTTTCATGGGCAATGATTTGGGTGCCGCCAGCACCCAGGCGTTCATTGGAACCGGTCTGCTCCGGATGCCAGTGGGTGTTGATCAGGGTATGGACACGATCCTGCTTCAGGGTTGTCAGGACTGACTCCACCAGGGCCTCGCTGTGTGCGGCAAGGCCGCCATCCACCATCAGGACGCCATCTTCAGCCATTCCCGGAATCGCAAATACGTTGCAACCGGCTCCCTGGAAGACCCAGGCATAGCCCAGCTCCAGTCGGACGATTTCTGTATCCTGGGCCTGCAGGGCACCGGGAAGAAAACTGCCAAGCGCCGCAGCACCAAGGGCTGAAGAGCTCACATTTAAAAATTGCCTGCGTGTAAAATCGTTTTTCATGAACTGCTGCTACTGATGATCAAAGGAACCTGGAATCAATGCGTGTTTTTCAGTATCCGCATCCAGGGGAAAGATGTGCCAGGGATAGAAAAATGGCGGTCCGACATTTGGCCAGAAGGGGGAAACATCAAGCTCTTCGGTGGCCCCCATCGAACGCATTTTTTCTGCCAGTGCGGTTTTCGGCGGCTGCCTGACAGCAGTAAAACCAATACGCCCGCGAGACTCGGCATAGTCCAGGGCAGTGAGCCCATCAATATCCTTGCCATTGATATCGGCCCCTGCCTCTATGAGGGCTTCAACCACCCTGTCATTGCCTGCGCGGACAGCATAATGCAACGGGGTGCCACCAAAGGCACGCTGCAAATGATGCGGTACAGCCATGACGTTGAGGTCAACGCCGGCATCAACGAGCAGTTTCAAGCCTTCCAGTAATCTGTCCTGATTACCGCGAGCACCGGCCAGGGCTGATACCGGTGTCTGTAAATCGGCCTGGGGCAAGTCCGCCCTGGCGCCATACTCGAGCAACAGGGCCATGACTTCAGAATCGCCATTACTGGCAGCCATAATCAGCGGGGTGGTTCCCCTGGATAGCGGGCCGCCACGGGCTTTTGCAGGACGATAAAAAAGCTGCATATTGGGGTTGGCCCCTTTTTCCAGCAGCATCCGGACAATATCCAGGCCACGGGTTTCATTGATGATGCCTTGAACGGTCAGACCTGAATCACTGCGGTTGGCAACAGCAGCAAACAGGGGGGCTTGCCCGAACATGTCCCATTGCTGCACATCGGCACCCGCCTCTATCAGCTTTCTGGCGATGTCCCAGTTGGTGTTGATAATGGCAAGCAACAGCGGGGATACGCCATCCGGATCCGTCTGGTCCAGGTCCACGTTGTGCTTGAGCAGCACCTCAATACAGGACTTGCAGTTTTCCCTAGCGGCATACAGCAGCGGGGTCAATCCACCACTGTCGAGACGTTTGGCTCGTCCCTCTGCTGTGACATGGCTGTTGTAGTCACGAATGGCGGACACCGCATTCACATCTGCACCCTCACGCAGCAACAGGTCCATCATGGCGGGATGACTGCGGGCGGCTGCCCACATCAGGGCGGTCTGGTTACCCCATGACTCCCTGGCATCAATAGTCGCTCCTTTACGGATCAGCATCCTGGCGGCCTCAACATCACCAGTTCTTGCCACCAGCATCAAGGCGGTCTGGCCTTCCGGGTTGGGAGAGTCCACATCGGCACCCGCATCCAGCAGTAATTTCAGAATGTCACGATTGCCAACCTCGGCAGCCAGCTGCATGGCATTGGACCCGTAATTATTACTGGCATTGACATCGGTACCGGCGCGGATCAGTTCCCTCACCTTCTGTACATCCTGGTCATACACCGCCCACTGCAATGGTGTACTGCCGTCAGGGCCGCGTTCGTTAACGTCCAGCTCCCGCACCATTTCACCGAGGGGGGATGGGACTTTCAGGGGTTCAAAATTCTGGGCGATTACCTGAGTGGCGGAACCGGTTGCCATCACACAGGTGAAGGCAACCCACATGTATCTGTTCAAGGTCATATCAAACTTCCGAAAATGGCTCCGAGCTGTCGCCAAACTGTTCAACCGGTACACCGGCTTTATCCAGGATGGTATGCAACAGGCGTCCGTGAGGGGTGTCCTCGGGATAATGCAGATGCTGGCCACCCTTGATGCCGCCGCCCTTGCCGACCAGGGCCGACGGCAGCTTGTTGGCATCGTGCACATCGCTGTTGCCCATATTGCTGCCAAACAGAATGATTGAGTTGTCCAGAATGTTCCCCTCGGCATCTTCCATTTCAGTCAACCGTTGGGCAAATCGGGCAACACGCTCTGTCTGCCAGCGCTGGATGCGTACCAGCATTTCCCATTTATCCGGATTTTCCTGGTGATGGGAAAGCGGATGGAAGGATTCCGAAATCCCCAGGTTTTCAAACACGCGCATACTGGCTTCCTTGATCATACGCATGGAAGCAATTCGGGTCTGGTTGTTCTGGAATGCCAGTGCGATCATTTCAAACTGGATGTCGAGCAGCTCGGTGAAATCATCCGGCGGCCCCAAAGGAGCATCCGGCAAGCCAGTCAACTCACGGGCACCGGCTTCCAGTTTCTCGATGCGGGTTTCCACTTCACGCACGGAATCCAGATAGTTGGATACTCGTACACGGTCATCAGCACTCAGCTTGCGATTCAGGCTGGCAGTGGCTTCACGGACATAATCGAGCAGACTCTGGGACTGACTCAGAATATGGATACGTTCATCATAGGTATCCCCCTGACCGAACATGGTGTAGAACACCTTGCGGGGATTGCCTTCCAGAGGCAATGGCTGCTGCGGCGTACGGTAATTGATGGCACCTCCAGGTTCACCGCAAAGCTCCAGAGACGTCAGGGGAGTATCACCGGCAACATACCGGGCTGCCAGCTGATCCACAGACATTCCCTTGATGCCTTCCGGACTGCGATCCCTGTCACCTGGTGCAACTGCAGACAGCCAGGTTTCCTCGGTAATGGAATGTGGCGCCGGACCATTTTCAGCGGCACGGTTGCGCAGGCCGGAAATCACGGTCACGTATTCATTCAGGGATTCCAGGGGCTTGAGTATCCGGGAATACTCGAAACCGGTGCCGGTCTGGGCCGGGGGCCATTCATGCACGACTGCACCATGGGGAAAATAGACAAACCCCAGTCGCGGCGATGTCATGGCTGCCTGTGACATGGCAGGTGTCATGGCGTCCAGCATCGGCAGGGCAATGGAGGCACCAGCGCCTTTTAACAGGGTTCTGCGGGAAAGGTGTTTTTTACTGATAAACATGATGTCTTCCTGTTTAACCGATGACTGTATTAAAGTGATGCCTGCTGGTTGCTCTCTGCGTTGTTGGCACTGAGCTTGCCATCCCGCTTTCTGAAAGCATCCGTTGAGATAACGTTGTAAACCAGTGAAGCAAAGCGGTAATCATCTTTTTCTGCGGCCTTCACCACTCGCCGTACTGTCGGCATATCAAGGTAGGTCACTTCCCTGCCCAGCGCATAGGTCATCAGGCGCTCGGTCAGTGATTGAACAAACTGATCCGGCTTGGACACCAGGGCACGTGTCAGGTCTTCCGGCTTCTTGATTACTGTGCCATCTGGCAGCACACCAGAAGCATCCAGAAGCGTCAGTGTATCCCGGTCAAAGGTTTCATACTGTCCAACCGTGTTGAAGTTTTCCAGTGCAAAACCAAGTGGATCCATGATGCCGTGACAAGCAAAGCAGGTGGGGTTTTTTCTGTGCTGCTCCAGAAGCTCCCTCAGAGTCTTGGGTGCCTGGCCCGGTTTCTGCCCCAGGTTGGTATCCACACCCGGAGGCGGCGGTGGCGGTGGAGAACCCATAATCTTGTCCAGTACCCAGCCGCCACGTATAACCGGCGAAGTCCTGTTGGGGTTGGCTGTGAGCATGAGCACCGCGCCCTTGCCCAGCAGTCCTTTACGATAGTCCTGCTCCAGTTCCACCTTGCGAAAACGATCACCTTTGACGTTCTCGATGCCGTAATGCATAGCTAGCCTTTCGTTCAGGTAAGTGTAGTCGGCATCCAGCAGTCGAACCACGGACTGGTCACTGCGAAGAACGCTGTCAATGAACAGGCTCAATTCCTCTTTGAACAAGGGTCTTGGGTCAAGAAACCGGCTGGCATAACGATACTTCCGGCCATTCGGGTTAATCTCGTCCATCTTGGCCAGGTCTAGCCACTGGAAGGCAAAATCTTCCACCAGGGTTTTGGCCCTGTCATCGGCCAGCATGCGTTCAATCTGCGCCTTAAGTACCGCTGGCTTGGCCAGTTCCCCGTCATTGGCCAGGGTCAGCAGTTCCTCATCCGGCAACGTGCTCCACAGGAAGAAGGACAGGCGGGACGCCAGTTCCAGGCCAGACAGTTCTACGGTATTCCCGGCTTCAGCACCCGCCTCGGCGCGATAAATGAAGTGTGGACTCACCAGAATGGCACTGACAGCTTCCTTGATACCAGACTCGAAATCATTGTTCCTGCGGCTGTCTTCATAAAAAGCCACCAGGCCCTGCATATCCTCGTCAGTCAACGGACGGCGAAACGCCCTTTCAGCCAGGTTGGCAATGATCTGCTCGGCACATGCGGCTTCTTCAGAGATTTCCCGGGGATAGCAGACAAAAATCTTTTTGCGTGACGCCGACTCGCTCATACCGGTGACCTTGAGAGGCCCGCGAACCTGGAGGGCGTGAACCTTCTGCACGCGATCCTGTCCGCCTTCGAGTGCCAGGATTGGAGTTCGTTCGTCACTTTCGGCAAAACTGCGGTGCAGGAAAGTCACGGTGATGGTGTGCTGTCCGGCTGTTGCGTTGAAACGGATGCCTTTCAGGCGCAAGTTGATGCTGGAAACAGCGTCGGCCTGTTCCTGGTCGATGGACTCATGGTCAGCATCACCGCCAATATCTGTCCGGAAAAATTCCTTGCCATCGAGCAGGGCAATGACAGTGTTCCTGAACTCCATATTGGGCACTTCACGACCCAGGGCAAGGTCACCAATATTCAGTTCATATTCCCCATCAGCCATGAAGTTGTACTGCACGCTCATCCCCCCACGGGTGCCAAAGGGCATACCGTCGAGATGACGCTGCTGGGAACCGGTACCCGGTGTTCCGCGGGCCGGCAGTGAAATAATCATGTCAGCCACGCTGCCATAGGTTTCCATGACCGGGATCGGTCTTGTAGAGCCGATAGCGTTGTGCGCCACGATGCGCGCTGCATTCAGGTACTGGTCGATAAAGGCAGGCGACATCTGCAAGGCTTCAGCGTTGTTATCAAACCCGGCCCTGAGATCATCCGTGGGTAATAGACCCGAGGCATCAATTTCAAGACCCAAGAGGTCCCACACGGCATTTTCATATTCACGGCGGTTAAGACGCCCTATCGGGACATTGCCGGCTGGCGGCTGGGCTGCTTCGGCATCAATGGTGCTTTCCAGCCAGCTGACCAGAGCGTCTATCTCCTTTTGAGGCGGTCTGTCCGATCCTGCTGGCGGCATATACCCACCACGCAGGCGTCTGATGGCTTCCTCCCAGACCTCTGCATCATGGGGGATGGCTTCGGGGTCCATCAGGTTGAACGCCACGCTTCCGGCCCAGTCCTCATCATTGTGACACTGGAAACAGGAGTTCTCGACGATCTGCCACTGGCTTTTTTCTGCTGCAAGGGCCTGGCCGGACAACACCAGCGCACTGCCAAAAAGGGCATGATAAATGGCTTTGTTCAGGGATTTGACCATAGTTGATTACCGTGATTGTTACGTTCTGTGCACTGATTTTATGGGTGTGCCATTAATGAATAGACCGGCTTTACAGACAACTTACTCAGTTTGGATAAAATTCGTCTTAAAGCATGAAATTTTGCGGGACGGGCGGGTGTTTGTCCACCTCATACCCAGCTCTTTCCCCATTGTTCCCCCTTTGTTCCCGGGGTATCCGGTGTCGCATTGTAGAGGCAGGCAAGTGAATTTCCATTGCCCTGGATCAAACGTGGACCGGCTTTGCATTGCTGCACGATATTTGCACGATTCAAGACGAATCCGGCCTGCACAAGGCAGGCCGGAACAGCATTACAGGTTGTTTTTCAGCCTGCTTGCCCTATTCATCTTCCGTGTGCAGGTCGTCTGGCACATCCACTTCCTCGGCCGGTGCCAGGCGACTTTCGTTCAGACGCGTGATGGCCTGATCCACCAGGAACCAGCGAATGGCATCACTGCCGGCGGCATCCATGCGATTGGCAAAGGACACCATACCTTTGTCAGTGCGCACCCCATCTATAACCACCTGGTCAAATCCCTGCTGGCTGTGCAGGAGAGGAGTTACCAGCAGATTGGGGAAATTGGCGCCACGCTGCTGTCCACCGATACCATGACAGACTGAGCAGTGCTGGGAATACAGCTCGCCACCCTGATCAATCACATCCTGACTGGCCAGCAGTTCGGGGGGATTCAGCTCACGCGGTGTATAGGTAAGAGGCTCAGGCAACTCGGCTTCACCACCCAGGGTGAAGACCAGGAGTCGGGAATAGTTGGGCGCAAAGTAATTACCCGCCTGGTTGATACCGACACTGGCTACCACATACTGCTTGCCATCAAGTTCGAAGGTGATCGGGGCCGCCACCATGCCGGTCTGCGTGTCAAATGACCACAGCTTTTCGCCAGTAACCGTATCGTAGGCACGAAATTCATTGGTGCTGTTGCCGCCGCCGGAGAACACCAGTCCACCACCGCTGCTCAGGACCGCGCCTGTCGGCCCCTGGTTTTCCTCACCTCGCCACACTTCTTCGCCGGTAACCGGATTCCAGGCAGACACATAACCCACGAATTCACGAGGTGCATCCGGGTTGTCCCTGTAGTAAATAAAGTTGGCACTCATGTCGATAGCTAGGTTGTTCGCTGTCGGATCAGCATTTGGCGTGAAATTCTCAAGACTCTGCATGGCAAAGTAGGCACGCTGGGTTGCGATATAGATCAGGCCGGTTTCCGGGTTCCAGGCGTTGGCATGCCAGCCATGACCACCCTGAACGCCCGGGGCAAGGTTCCAGATATTTTCATGATCGTAGCGGGCCTCTGGCACCTCTATAGGCCGACCGGTATCCAGGTCAATGCCGGTTGCCCAGTTCACTTCAGTAAAGGGATAACCTCTGAGCAATTCACCAGTGGCCGCATCCAGCATATAGAAGAAGCCGTTTTTATTGGGCTGCATCACCACGTGTCGATCAACGCCGTCAACTTCCAGGTCCACCAGCATCATGGGGCTCATGGCATCATAGTCCCAGGTGTCACCCGGTGTAGTCTGGTAATGCCACACGTACTCACCGGTATCAGCGTCAACCGCCAGGATCGAGGCAACAAACAGGTTGTCACCACCTTCCGGGTCACGGGCACGCTGGTCCCAGGGGGTGCCATTGCCTGTACCAAAGATGACGAGATTATCGACTTCATCATAGATGATGGCATCCCAGACAGTTCCGCCACCGCCCAGTTCCCACCAGCTACCACTCCAGGTGGAGGCTGCCAGCTCCATCTGCGGGGTTTCAAACCCCAGTTCAGGATTGCCAGGGACGGTATAGACACGCCAGAGATCTTCACCGGTATTGGCATCATAGGCACCCAGATATCCTCGGGCACTCTTTTCGCTGCCGGAATTGCCGATCAGCACCTGTCCCTTAACGATACGCGGGGCACTGGTGATGGTCTGTGGACCACTGGGATCAAGTGTCAGCTTGCGCCATTCTTCTTCACCGGTGTCGGCATTGATGGCGACCAGGTAACCATCAAGCGTACCCAGGTAAATTTTGCCTTCATAGGCCGCGATACCGCGGTTAACTATGCCGCAGCACACACGGGAAACAATTTCCCGGGGAGTCTGTGGATCGTAATGCCATAGTAGCTCACCAGTGCGAGCATCAAAGGCATTGACCATGCTCCAGGCGGTGGACACATAAATCACCCCATCCACATACAGCGGCGTGCCCTGCTGCGATAGATTGACGTCATAGTCGGCAAACCAGGCAAGATTGAGCTGGTCAATATTGTCACGGTTGATTTCATCCAGCGGACTGTAATGGCGCTCCTCATAGGTACCGCCATTCATCAGCCACTGACCCGGTTCGTTTTCAGCATTGAGCAATCGCTCGTCGGATACATTGGCTGCGGCGATGGCGGCAGACCCTGGGCTTGCAGTGGGCGTAGCTGTTCCTGCATCTGCAGTCTGTTCATTGTCGGACTGCGAACATGCAGTCAGCCCTGCTAAAAGCAGCAGCGGTAAATGGTATTTAAGGATCATGATTCCCCCTGATCGTTTGGTAATTATCAAAACAGGCTTCCTTTTATCTAGCCTTACCTGGCCCCGATTACCTGCTTTTAAACTGGCTTTGACTTGTAATATTGGCTGATATGATCTGCCCTGCCATACCTGCTTACTGTTTTTCAGCGATATCCTTCATATTCTTCAGCATCCCTTCGAACATTCCCCGGCGTCTGGCGACATCGGCATCCTTGGCAGCCTGATTCTCCATGTTGGACACGTCGTATACCAGGGTATATAGCATTTTGGATGTGTTCGCTGTCACCGGTTTTGCTTCCATGAATCCGTGATACAAATTGTAAAACTGGCCTTCCTGAACCGGCTGGGTATAACCGTAGGAAAGATCAGTCTGTGCAACGAGAATTTCGATGATTTTACGGGGCCCTGCTGTCAGCTCTCTAACGGTACCCATTCCACCATTACCGGAAGTAATGACGCAGGCTAGCCCGCCCCATTCGGCAATATCACAGTAATCACCCACAACAGCCCAGACATCACTGGCCGATTTATTGATATCTATTTCCATGTCGATAGACACGTATTCCGGTTCAGCACATAACACCGGGGATAACGATGCCGCCAGGAGTATAGCGCCGAAACGTGAGGGTATATTCATATCAATTTCCTTGTATCCGGATTCAAGCGAATGGCAAGCATAAACAGCAGGCCGGTGGGCGTCCAGTACCAGATAGCTGTACAAAGATAAAAACCGCACTCCTTTCCTGATTAATTCATTGGAGCAAACAAACTGGCTCCTGGCGCAGTGGCACAGGAAGGCGATTGATGATTACTCGCACCTGAAACTCCCCAGCCCATGGAGCAGACATCATTGGTTAATCAAGGAAAACCAAAGGAAGTCTCCCTTGCCCGTATTGTCAGGCGAAACTCGCCACCCCTATACTTTTTCAGGAATAACGAAAACAAGTTCAATAATTCGGGGGATTACTCATATCAAAATATGCCGATTGATCTAAACAGTTCCTGACCCAGTCAGACAACGAACCGATTGATAATCACACTTGTCACTGCTCAGTATGCAAACACATGACCCGCCAGGACACCAGGCATGTTGTGTTCTTCAACCATGATGACCTGAACGTGGACAATGGGGGCGGCATGAACCGGATACCCTTCAACGACCAGAATCCGAATGGGCCGCTGGAACTATGCTTATGCTTTGAATGCGGTACACCCATCGTGCTGGATGACAAGCAAAAACGTATCTGTGTCGTGGCACCCAACCTGATGCGATATTCTGCGGATTTTCTTGCTGCGTCCTAATCATGCCTTCTACGACCCCGCTTAAGTTGCACCCGCACCAGATGATGGGCGTATCGTCCATGAAGGTCTGCGTCCGGATTTCGTCTTGCCCCAGGGTTCATGATTTCACCTCCAGGTTCCAACACCCGGTTTTTTCCGGTTGGTGTGAACCCCATTTTTCTTCCTGGCATTTGGCCAACTTCTTTCATATTTCCTGTGATTTTTTCTCGCCAGTTATGACTATAATGCCGACTACCTAACAACAACTGGGAACAACCATGCTAAAAAACTTACGACATGCACTGGCGCCTGCTTCCTGCTTGCTGGCAACAGCTCTAGCCTTTGGCACACCCGTGATGGCTGCGGACATACCGGATTTTTCCGGCTCATGGACAATTTACCGGGGTAACGGCGGCGCGGGAGCATTTCGGGCACCAGCAGGCGAGCTCAAACTGACAGCCGAGGCCATCAAGGCTCAGCAGGACTTTTTATCGGTCACTGAAGGCACAAACTATGGCGCAGGCAATGCATGTGTCGGGTACGGTATGCCCGGTTCCATGCTGGGATCTGGCGGTTATCCCATGGAAATCATCCAGCGGCCGGAACAGTTGTTTGTCATCTATGAAGCCCACAATGAAATCCGGCGTTTCTATATTGATGATGAGGCCCAGAATCCCGCAGACTTCTTCCCCGAGCGCAATGGTTATTCCACTGCTCACTGGGAGGGCGACCATCTCATTGTTGAAACCTCACGGCTGAAGACGCAGGTGGACTCCCGCTATCCCCACAGTAATATGGCGGAAATCCGGGAAGAATATTATCTGGACACCCCGATGGAGGATGGCACTCGCGTACTGGTGGCGGAAATGGTCATGACTGATCCAATGTGGCTCACAGAGCCCTTCGCCTCCACCAAACGCTGGCAGGAAATGGGCGATTACCATGTCCTGACCTATGAATGCTCCGAGCCCCTTTGGCTGGACGAAATGGAGCGCCTTTATAATGAAGCCGGATTGGACATGATCCAGGAATAAACCAGGAGATATTACCGTGTACAAATCGTTTAAATTCGCCGTCATTTTCTTGACCGGCACATTTTTTTCAGGCATCACATCTGCTCATCACTCTGCAGCCCAGTTTGATTTCCGCAACACCGTGTTGGTGGAGGGCAAGGTATTGGAAGCCCGCTTTGCCAATCCTCATATGCGCCTGGTACTGGAAGTCACGGATGATACTCGCGGAACCCGGAATATCGAGTTTGAAGGACATAGCCGCAACAACATGCGTCGGCAGGGTCTGATGCCCGATATGTTTACCGAAGGCGATACCGTCACCATTCGCATCGCACCCATGCGCAATGGCGAAGATGGCGGCTATGTCACGGCACTGCGCACACCGGCTGGCGAAGAAATCGGTAGGGTTACAGCTGCCGACTGACAGTTTGGCATACGTTCAAAAGCGGGGTTCATCCCCGCTTTTTTATACCTGGATAACCTGCTGCCTGCATATTTTGACGGAGTAGATAGTTCTCCCTTCCCCGGTGCTCAATCCTCTGACGGGGTAAATCCAGCAAATTCCGTGCACGTCCCGTTTTACCGTTGTACGGCATAAAGTTTTACGGGTATTCTTGTCCTCCGGATTCGAGCCGTCTTGTGGGGGAAGGGAAATGAAGAAAAAAAATATACTCCTGGTTTCTGTCGCGGTGTTTTTTGCCCAACATGCCCTGGCGCAAAAGACAGCAGATATTGGTTTTACCAGTGTCGGCCGCGGCGCACCTCTGGCGGCAGATATCAATGACTATCCGTTTACCGGCGCCACCATGCGGGTGATGGGGGCCAATGGTCCCTTTACCACACGCCCCCAGGCCTTCACCGGGGCGGCCGAGCCGGGTGAAACACCCGCTGGTGTAGAGCCCCTGGAACGCGACCTCTTCACATCCGATGATTTTTATGCCGACCGTGACCTCTGGATGGATCCCCGGTATTACCGCTGCAACACCTCTGGCGCCCTAGAAGATATCTGGGGCGGCAACCGCCGTCCGCTGATTGGAGACAATCCTCCAGCGTCTGCGGCCTGGGGACGTTGCGACCGCGACTATCCCAGGGAAGCCATTGTCAGTCCCTACGCCTTCAAGACCGCCCAGGCACACTATGAAGCCCTGATGGCAGAAACCAAACGTCGTGGCGGACCAACCCAGCATACCTACTCAACGGTTCCCGCCGAGATAAATGGCATTTATGCCCATCCAGGGCGTTCACCGGAAAATTACTACTGGTACCGGATGCGGCACAACCAGATCCCGACGATCCTGTCCCTGCTGACAGAGGAATACCAGACCCGCTTCGTACAGGAGTCCTACCACCACGCCAACACCAATGCCGCCCAATGGCCTTCCCAGTATTGCTGGCCTGAAGGTTTCATGCGCCGCTGGCATGAAGCGGCCGTCTGGGAACACTACATCATGGTGACCCCGAACATGGTCCAGATTCTGGCTGGCGTGGCACGCAATTTCATTACCAACATCCATATAGGCCGGGAATTCAACATGGAAGGGGTAGTTCCACGGCTTGGCGCCGACGTGCCACGCTGGTATGGTGAAACCATCGGCTTCTGGGACGAAGACACCCTGATTACCTGGACCTCCAATATCCAGGGCTGGAAAGTCCACGCCGCACCGGATTTTTCCAACCTGCTGCAGACCATCGAAATCTATACCCCTAACCGGGATGAGGACGGCAACTTCATCGGCCTGAACCATGAAGCCATCTTCTATGACCCCGAAGCCCTGGTGGAACCCATCAGAATCGTGCGCAACTACACCAAGCAAAATGAATTCGACGATGCTGATGCCCCGCCCTATACCTTTATCGAATGTGTGCAGTCCATATTCCCCATTGATGGCAGAGCCACTCCCGTTAACCCCGGCGATATCATTGAATATGAAATACCCGATATGTACGGCCGTCCCTGGAACCACCTCTGGGAGAAATACTTTGAACAGGACATGTCGAAACCTGACGATGGTGAAGATATCTTCAGTTTTGAGTAACCAGCAGACCTCATGCATGACAACTTTATGTGCCTGGTGTGAAGCACCCAAACAGGATGGGCTGATTTGCCCATCCTGTGGTGCCGATTACGCCAAGGCGGAAGCCATTAAATCCTCAGGACGGGCCTCACCGCTTCCCACGCCTGTGACACAGCCTGATGATTCAGGAACTTTTTTCATAGAAGAAGACACCATTCCGGTTCGGGATCCTGCCTTCGAACAAAAGCTTTGCCTGTTCGCCCTGCCAGGCATGCTGGTATTTGCCGTCCTGTTTGAGATTACCGGCTTTCTGTCCGGCTTGCAGCGCATTGTGTTCGGCATGCCTGTTCACGAACTGGGTCATGCCGTTACCGGCTGGCTAAGTGGTTTTAATGCCATTCCTACTTTCTGGGTCACCATTTCCCCGGGTGATCGCGGCTATCTTTCATCCCTGCTTATTCTTGCCGGACTGGCAGCCCTTGTCCGTTACAGCATGAAAACGCAAAACCGGGCCTAGCTCTTCGCTGTCACCCTTGTGCTTGTCATCCAGCTCTACTGTACCGTGGGGATCTCACTGAGCAAGGCAGACATGTTTTTTACCCTGGGCGGTGATGCCATGGGCATGGTACTGGCCACGTTACTGATGAGCCTGTTTTACGTGGGCAAGGACACCCAGATCTATAAGGGTGCCCTGCGCTGGGGCTTCCTGGGGATAGGGGCGGCTGCCTTTGTGGATATGTTCATCCCCTGGTGGAACGAAGACATGTCTGCCATCGGCTATGGCCTGACAGGCGGCCAGCCAACGGATGCGTGGAAACTGGTTAACATCTATATCTGGAGTTGGGAGGATTTGTTTGCCCTGCAACAGGGCGTTGGTCTGGCCTGCCTGGCTTTTATGGCCGCTGCTTATGCCCTGGGACTAAAACAGGCCAACAGCTGGTTATCGGAACATAAAAGGACTGAGCGCCTGGAACGTCTGCGCAACCGGAACCGCTAATAGAGACCCTGGTTATTCAACACGTGATATCTGGATAAACCCGTTCAGCCTGTCTATCTGAAGCCTGTAGTCATCACCCCAACGACTCGGGTAAATGCGAACATTATCACCCACTTTCAGGTTGTAACGTTTGGGATGAACCTGTCGCCACACCTGGCCACTGGCCAGTCGAATCCGCCACAGATTAGGCTTGGACTGGACGAGTTCAGTCACGGTGTCATGCAATTCATCTTCCCCATTGGCATTGACCACGACCCGGGTTTCCCGGCCAAAATCCTCAACACGACGTTCTGATCCACGATTACGTTCAACCACTGGTTCAGGAGCAGCATTTTCCTCTTCTGATTCAACCTCATCATCGCCACGCTTGAAGATACCCCCAAGCTTCGGCAAGCGGAAAAATGAGCGCTTTTCTTCCTTGTCAGCATTTTCGGGCTGTGACTCTGTCATTGCCTCCTGCGAGCTGCCGAAATTCTCGACACTTGCAGCGCTTTCCGTCTCTTCCTGTTCCCCCACCGCACTGTTTAATGCCTCATCAAGACACTGTAGCCGCTCATTGCGATCCTTGATCTGGGCACAGGCAAGAAAGGCACTATCGTCCTGGGCCTGGGTAAAAGCAGCGACAGAAAGCAGGGCAAGGGTTAACAGGATTTTCATGACTGGACTCTTGGTTTGGCACGGTAAATAACGGGACAACTAGAGTAATGGAAAGCTTTCTGATGAACAAGCTTTCAGCGTTTTTCGCCTGTTTTTTCGCCTGAATTTCCAGTGTGTGTACTTACAATTGCGTCCAAAGTGCAGGACAATTCGCCCATGACACAGACACAGACCAACCCTGCCCTTGCCAAGGCAGAAGCCCTGGATAGTGAGGGCAAGCATGATGACGCCATCAACACGCTGGCCCTTGCCACACAAGCCGGCGACTTGGCGGCCAAGACCATCCTCGGCAAGCGCATGCTGGTGGGTGACCGCTCCCCTTACCTCCCGACAGATGGTGCCCGCTTCATTCTTGAAGCCGCCCAGGCGGGCAACCCGGAAGCTGCCTGCATGGTCGCCGTGTTCCAGACTATAGGCCTGTTCCAGCCCAAAAATCTTCAATCCGCCATCCAGACTCTGGGATTTGCTGCCGCCCAGGGATCCAGAATAGCCAGGGAACAGTTGATTCTGCTGGCCGGAACCGGTGAGCCGGCAATGGACCCGACATTGCTTGAAAACAATGACCCCGCTCACTGGATGCACCTTCCTGTACAGATTGACCTTGATCAGTGGCTGCACATCGATACCGAGCAGCCTGTCAACAACGACCCCCTGTTGAAGTCCTTCCCCGGACTCATTCCACTACCGGTTTGCCGCTGGCTGATCAGACTCTCCAATGAACGATTACACCCAGCGATGGTTTACGACGCCAACAACCGGCGCAACTATCGTTCACAAACCCGCACCAACTCCATCGCTGAGTTCAATCTGGTGGAAAATGAAATGCTGCATTTCCTGCTGCAGGAAAAGATGAGCGCTGCCTGCGGCATCCCCATGAACCAGTTCGAGGGCACAGCTATTTTGAACTACCAGCCGGGTGAACAGATTTCCAACCACTACGATTTTGTCAGCCCGGATCTTCCCAACTACGAACAGGAAATACGCGACAACGGCCAGCGCGTACTGACCTTTCTGATCTATCTGAATGACGATTACGAAGGGGGTGAAACGGTGTTTCCGGAACTGGATATCGCCCACAAGGGGATGGCTGGTGAGGGCTTTTTCTTTTCCAACGCCCTGCCAGACGGATCATCAGACCTCAGAACCCTCCACGCCGGCGCCCCCACCAGAACCGGTCAGAAATGGATAGTTTCCCAGTTCATCCGCAACCGCGAAGTTAAATACATCCTTTAAATAAAAACAGGATTGTTGTGGCTACTGCGCTCAGCATCTCTTCGTTAAAAAAAATATTCCAAACCGGTCACTTAGCCCACTAAGCTCCCGGCTCTGGAATAATTTTTTGCCTCGACCTGCCATCGCTCGCTACGCCACCAAAATTTAAGCTCTGCTGGGCAGACTTCGTCTGCCAGATGGCGGATATCGCTCCGCTCTTCCGCCCTACACAGTTTCCTTTGCTTATTGTTTTACAGTCCTGGAAGATGAAGCCTTCCAATAAAGCGTCGCGCTAGGCTTTGTTGTGCGGGCTTTGCCCGCAGGCGAACATCGTTCGCCAAATAAATCTCAAATATTGGTGGCGTAGCGAGCGCAGGCCAGACTAGGCAAAAGTTTTTTCGGAGGCCGGGGACAGTACTGTAGTACGGCCCCGCGCCCCGAAAAAAGTTTTAACGACGTATGGGCAAGCGCAGTAGCCACAGCAAACTCAAGGCAAAAAAAACCCCGCGTGAGCGGGGTTTTTATATGAGCTTCAAAATCAATGATTAGAAGGTCATCTTGATACCAACATAGAACCGACGTCCCAGCAGGTCATAGATACCTGGCAAGGTCTGGTCGGAGTTGGTGTCGCCACCCGCAGGGTTGGAATTGGTCAGCTCCGGATCTTCATCCAGGAGGTTGTCAATACCAAAGCGCAGGGCGTAGTTTTCACCAAAGTTCCAGCCGCCGTTCAGGTTGAAGGTACTGTAGGAACCAGGCCCCAGAATGGTAGTGGTGGGGCTCTGGGCTTTCGCCGCAGCCTCGGCACTATCCAGGTAACGCCAGGTGAGACCCAGGTTGAAGTCATCCCACATGTAGCTCAAACGCGTCAGCGCCTGGTGCTCGAACAGACCACCACGGTCCAGAGTCCCCTTGGCATCAATAATCGGATCACCCGGTGCCGGTACGTACTTGTACTCGATCAGGTAGTTGATGTTGCTATTGATGGCCAATGTGCCGGGACCAGCATCCATGGAGTAGCTGATGTTGAAGTCAACACCGGAGGTTTTCTGGGAACCCAGGTTGTCAAACGGTGTGTCCACCTGAGAACGGTCACCGGAAATCGCGTTACGGCGAATACGCTGACAGGAAGGATGGTTCACATCGTAAGTCGGGTTGGTCTGACCGTCCCAGTTAAAGCAGTTGTTGTACACAGTCTGCACGGAAACCGGAGAAATGGCATCAGTCAACTTGATGTTGTAGTAGTCAATAGTCAGGTTCAGACCATCGATACCAGCCGGGTCAGAGATAACGGCACCCAGGGTGTAGGTTTTGCCCTTTTCAGGACCCACATTCGGGTTACCCTGCTGAATGGCGATTTCCAGCGGGAAGAACGGCGGGTTCTGCCTGTGGAAGCCTTCAGGACCGGTAATGCCCAGTACGGAGTAGGTCTGGGTATCGAAACCGGAGGTGTTGTTACCAATGATGGCACGACACAGATCGATAACCTGCTGGCGATTCGGGTTGGATGGTACGTTACCGTGTGGAGCCAGAGTGGTCGCAGAACAGTTGTCCTGGTCCGGGTGACCCACAACCAGCTGGGTCGGTGCAGCGAACAGCTCGGCGATGTTAGGCGCACGAGTCGCAAACTGGTAACCACCACGCAGGGTCACGTTTTCAATCGCATCCCAGGTGAACAGGGCCTTGTAGGTTTCATGGGTACCTGCTGTGCTGAAATCAGACAGACGGCCACCCAGTTCCAGGCTCAGGTCATCCAGGATCGGGACCAGCAATTCGCCATAGGCCTCACGCACGTTGATCTTGCCAAACGTTGGATTTGAAGCGAACAGACCGACCGGGTTTTCCTGAAGCAGGCTGACCGGGTTACCCGGGTTGAAGGAAAACTCGTTGCCACGGTAGGAGGCACCCAGTGCGAAACGGACTTCACCGGCAGGCAGCTGGAAGAAGTCGCCCAGACCACCCTGCAGGTTAGCCTCGGCGATCTCCTGGGTCAGGTGAGTACGGTCAACCATGTGGGTATCGATACTTTCCAGACAGTCGTCAGTCGGCGTGAACTTGTCGAATACCGGCAGACCTGAGGTACAGTTCAGCAGATAGCCGGAACCGGGTCCAATACCGGCAACAGTGCCGGGGCTGTAGCGGGTAACCTTACCAAAGTCGGCCGCATAGACCAGATTCTGGTAACGTTGCAGGGAAGGCAGACGATTATTGACCTTCTGGATGGCGGTATCACCCTTGGAGATATAGGCTTCCCAGGTCCAGTCGCCATCACGCAGTTCGCCTTCCAGGCCAGCCATGATCTGCCACACGTCGTTTTTGTTGTCTACCTTGATGTTGCCGTTGTAGGACAGTACCTGGAACAGCGGCCAGGGGGCAGACGGATCAGCACGGGAATCCAGCAGGGAGTTCAGGGCTGCCGGCAGGGCACGACCATCGCGAGGTACCGCTGGAGCCTGCCATACGGTAATGGCCGGCGGCACACCACCAGTCTGGGCAACGTTGATGTTGCTGTAGTTCACCTGGGTGAAGGCGCTGATGCTGTCATTGATATCGTAATTGCCACGCAGGAAGAAGGAATGCCTTTCCAGCGGGGAGGACAGGTAGAAGTCCAGGTTACGGCCATTCTGGTCGAGGTTGCCGTTGTCCAGAATCTTCATGCCACAGTAGTCGCTACAGTTCTCGTACTGGTTCAACGGGCCGTTGTAACCCAGAGCATTGGCAACGACGAACGGCGTACCGTCTTCGTTGAAGTAGATATCGGTTGTTCTGCCAACTGTACCGGGAGCTACCTGTGGAAACAGGGCATCAACAGCCTCCTGCGAGGCTCCGCCGCCACCACCGAGACCAGGTGCGCCAATGAAGTTACCGCTGGCGTTGCCAGTGTCAGCCCAGCCGTTACGGTAGAAGGCACGATCAACCTGGTTGATAGAGTCACGCTTGGTGTAGTCCACACCGATCATGATGTTGCCGCGGCCATCAGCGGAGTTGACCCCCATCAGCATGCTGGCGCGTTCTTCACGGCCGTCACCTTCAAAGGTTTCACCCCTCTGGAAGTCCATTTCAAGGCCTTCGAAGTTGTCCTTCAGAATGAAGTTGACAACACCCGCCATGGCGTCAGGACCATACACCGAAGAAGCACCACCGGTGATGACTTCCACGTTCTGGATGGCAGAGGCCGGAATGGTGTTGATATCCACAACCAGGGAAGCATTCGCTGGCTGGGCACGCTTGCCGTTAACCAGTACCAGGTTACGGTTGCTGCCCATGCCCCTGAGGTTCAGGGTAGCAGCACCCGGAGATGCGGTTGCACCACCCTGGATACTGTTGGAGAACTGGGTGTTGTCGGCAACGAACTGAGGCATCTGGTTAAGAACAGATTCCACGGAAGTAGTCGCAGAATTGTCCAGATTCTCGGAACCGACGGTAATGATAGGACTTGGTGCATCAAGGTCGCGTCGTACGATACGCGAACCGGTTACTGTAATTTCTTCCAGTGTGTCATCCTGTGCCAACACATTGGAGCTCACTCCTCCGGCCATTACGGTACTAACCGTAGAAACTACCAGAGCAAGATTTTTTTTACGCAGATCAGTCTTACGCTGCATATAAAACCCCCTAAGATTTTTATTTTCGATCGAAAGAAAACCAGCGCCTTAGCGCTGGAAACGTGAACATAACAAGCATGTATTGTGATTGGAAGCAAAATTTCGCTATTCGAATAAAAATTCACAGGCTTTTGAATTTCGTGGGAATTTTTCTCTTTTGTCATAAGTCGGAAAACTCAAAATACCCATTCAAAAAGCATGGGAATTCCCATAAACCGCAAAAGCACGCACTTGACTGCTTCCAGCAGATATCGCTTTAATGCGGGCTGGTTCAATACCAGCACCAGCCCATGAAAAATTGCCGTCAACTAGCTGCGATTCTCCCCCCGATTCTCCGGTTTCCCTGCACGGGACTACTTATACCTGTGCTGGCATCCCTTCTGCTTGCAGGTTGTTCTTCTGACAGTGACACGGCCACGAGTGAAAAAATTGCAGATGTCAGCGGTCATTCGCAGACAGCCGGATTTACCCCTGAATCTTTCGGCAATATTACCCGGAACCGTCTCCTGAACATTGCCTCGGAGCCGGGTCAATGGCTGACAGAGGGGCGTGACTATGGCAAGAGCCATTTCAGCCCCCTCGGTCAGATCAATCGGGACAATATCAGGGAGCTCGGGTTTGCCTGGGAATATCGGACAGATACCCATCGCGGCATGGAAGCCAACCCCATCGTGGTGGACGGCGTCCTCTATACCTCTGGCACCACCGGTCGAGTCTATGCCCTGAACGCCGTTACCGGTGAGCAAATATGGGCTTTCAACCCGGAGAGTGATGGCCAGGTCAACCGCTACACCTGCTGTGATGAGGTAAACCGGGGCGTGGATGTCTGGGAGGGCATGGTCTATGTGGCCTCGCTGGATGGTCGCCTGTTTGGTCTTGACGCTGAAACCGGTGCAGTGGTCTGGGAAGTAGACACCTTTATCTACAAGGACCGGGCCTACACCTCCAGCGGCGCACCCCAGGTGGCAGGAGATGTCGTGGTGATTGGCAATGCCGGTGCTGATTACGACGCCCGCGGCTATGTCAGCGCCTATGAACTGAAAACCGGGGAGTTCAAATGGCGGTTCTTCACCGTTCCTGGTGACCCCGCCCTGGGCTTCGAACACCCGGAACTGGAACTGGCTGCCGCAACCTGGGACCCGGACAGCCGCTGGGATGTGGGCGGAGGTGGCACCGCCTGGAATACCATGGCCTATGACCCGGAACTCAACCTTTTATATGTTGGCACCGGCAACTCAGCCCTGTTCAACTGGCACGAACGCAGCCCGTCCGGTGGCGACAATCTATTCCTGTGCTCCATCCTTGCCATCAATCCCGATACCGGCCGCATGGTCTGGTACTACCAGCAGGTCCCCCGTGAAAGCTGGGACTACACGGCCACCCAGCCCTTCATCCTGGCCGACATGGATGTTGACGGGGAAACCCGCAAGGTCATCATGCAGGCTCCCAAGGCTGGCTTTTTTTATATTCTCGACAGGGCGACAGGCGAGCTGTTGTCTGCCGACCCCTATGTCCCGGTGAACTGGGCCACCCATGTGGACCTGACCACAGGCCGCCCTGAAATCAACCCGGCCGTGGATTATGTTTACGGCGGCCCGCCTATTTTTGTCGAACCTTCAGGTATGGGCGGTCATGCCTGGAACCCCATGGCGTGGAATCCGAACAACAACCTGGCTTACATCCCCGCCATTGAAGGGGGGGCCATGAGCTATGACACCACTGACGGCCATGTCTACCGTCCCAAGCAGGGCAACAACGGCAACAGCATCCTGTTTGGCGACATGATGACCATGAACCCCGACCTGATGCAGGACCCGGTACGCGCCTTTCTGGCAGATGTTCAGGCTCAGGGTAAGGCACAATCCCGGGCTGCCCTGAAAGCCTTCGATCCGGCCACAGGCGAAACCGTCTGGGAAGTGGAGAATGAAGGCTGGTGGGATCGGGCTGGGGTTCTGTCCACAGCAGGCGGCCTGGTATTTCAGGGCACCGACTCCGGCTATTTACGTATTTATGATGACGCTATCGGTGAGTTACTGCATGAAATATTCATCGGCTCTTCCATCATAGCGGCTCCTGTCAGTTACAGCGTTAACGGTATCCAATATATCGCCTTCCTGACCGGCTGGGGTGGAGGCGGCTGGTTCGCTCCCCATCCCACCAGCGCTGTCATCAACTATGGCAACCAGGGGCGTATCATTGCCCTCAAACTGGGCGGTGGCGACGTTCCATTGCCCGACCTGGTCAGCGAGATCGACCCCATCCCCCAACCGCCAGTGGAAAACACCGCATCTGCAGATCGCATCGCCGAAGGCCAGCAACTGTTTTCCCGCAGCTGCGCCATTTGCCATGCCAATACCGATTACAGCCTGACCCCGGACCTGCGCCGCATGGATGCCGCCACACATGAAGGGTTTCTTGGCATTGTGCTCTATGGTGCCCGCCGCTATCGCGGTATGCCGCAATGGGACGACGTACTCAACGAAGACCAGGCCAATGCCATCCATGATTATCTGGTGGACTTGGGCTGGCGCGCCTGGCAGGCCCAGGAAAACAACGAGACTTTCGAGACTGCACCGGACAATACCACTGGGCATTAGAAGAATATTGGCGTAGGGCGGAAGAAGGGCGTAGCGCGATATCCGCCATGGCAAATAGCAACAGGAAAAGTATTTTTGAGGAATTGGTTATGAAGCAAGGTTTTATTTATCTTCTATTGGCAGTTTTACTCACGGGCTGCGCCAATACTCCTGTGAGGGACAGTGCCAGGGACATTCTTATCGACGACACCCAGGTGTTCCCGGAAAGTATCACCGCCATGAGTGATGGCACCGTCATCTCCGGCAGCATCAAGGGTATTGTGTACCGGACTGATCCCGGCGGCCTGACTGCCCATCCCTGGATTCACCATTCTCCGGAAAACGGCATTCTGACCATTCTTGGTGTGCTCGCCGATGAATCAACCAATACCCTGTGGCTGTGCTCCGCTCCCAACTTTTTCGGGCCTGAACGCGCCGATGGCATCACCTCCCTGTTGGCCTTTGACCTGACTGAGGGTAGCCAGAAAGCCAACTACCCCTTCCCGGGTGGTGGCGCTTGTAACGACATCACCATTGGGGCGGACGGCTCCGTATTTGCCGCTGATACGCCCAATGGCCGCATCATGGTGCTGGAGCCCGGTAAAGATGAATTACGCGTCTTTGGCCAGGCATCAGTTCTGCAAGGCATCGATGGCATCGCCTTCAGTGGCGACTGGAGCCTGTATGCCAATAACGTGCAGACCAACCAGATTTTCCGGATCGGATTCAATGAATCCGGCGGCATGGGTGACGTCACCACCTTGAATCTCAGCCACCCCCTGGGCGGCCCGGATGCCATGCGCCTGATTGAAGGCAACCGCTTCATCCAGGCTGAAAGCGCCATAGGTCGCCTGAGCATCGTGACCATTGACGGCAATGACGCCACGCTGGACATCCTCAGCGACGAACTCATCTCCACACCCGGTGCAACAGTGGTGGGCAATACGGCCTACGTCACTGAAAGCAATATTCAGTATCTGTTCAATCCGGAACTGCGGGGGCAGCAAGCCCCTCCCTTCATGCTGCTAGCCTTCCCTATCAATGATTAAACGAGGACCCTTGCTGTGAACAAGTCACTCTTTCTGACAGGCCTGGCCTTGACTGCGTTGGTGCCCGCCATCACGCTGGCACAGGCACCTGGTTACAAAAGTGCCGTCATCATGCCTGACTGTGATTACGACTGCCTGCTGGACTACACCACCAACTATATCGAGGCACTGGAAAACAGGAATCCGGACGCTGCCCGCCTGGCCCCGGATGTGAAGTTTTCTGAGAACAATGTTCTTATGCCCGTCGGCAATGACGGTCTCTGGGGAACCATCAGCGGCGTTCGAGACGGTGAAATGATGGTGGCTGACGAGGAAACCGGCAATGCAGCCTGGTTTGGCATCGTCGAGGAACATGGCAACCCCGCCTACCTGGCCATGCGCATCAAGGTGGAAGACCGGCTGATCACTGAAATTGAGACGGTGGTCAATCGCCTGCCTGACATGCCCAAACCCTTTGGCGATCCGGACGCCGTGACTCATGATCCCGAATTCAGCAGAATCCTGCCTGTTGAGGAGCGCCGCTCTCGCGCCCGCCTGGTGGCCGTGGCTGACGGCTACTTCAATACTGTGGAGCTCAACGACGGCGACGTATTCACCCAGTTCAGCGATGACTGCGGCCGTTTGGAAAATGGCATCAGCACAACCAGCGCGCCGAGAGACGGCAACAGCGGCAATTCCGCCTCTATCGCCCAGGGGTGTGAAAACCAGTTCAAGCTGGGTATCTATCACATCAACAAACGCATCCGTGACCGCCGCTATCCCATCGTCGATGTAGATCGCGGTGTGGTCGTGGCCAGCGGCTTCTTTGATCACGCCAACATGTTTGACCGTTACGCCCTGACCGATGGTCGCGAAATGAAAACTGTCCTGAAATGGCCCAATTCCATTTCCCTGCTGGAAGCCTTCCGGATCAGGAACGGAGAGATTTCGAGAATCGAAGCCGTGTTCACCTACGTGCCTTATTTCATGCCGTCACCGTTTGCTGTGCCAAACGTTGACTTTCAGACACGCTAAAAGGGGTAGTTCATGAACATCAGAAACACACTTTTCGCACTGGCCACCCTGGCAACCGCATTACCCTTTACTGCCAGCGCACAGGAAAATACCTGCGATGCTGACTGCATGACCGGACTGGCCCGGCAGTACATGGCCGAGGTCTACAAAGACAATCCGTCCATTGACGCAGCAAGACAGACCGCCAACGATGTTGTCAGACGTGACTTCTCCGCCCTGCCCTGGGGGGATGCTGTACGTTTCACGGAAAACAATGTGGCCATGATGATCGGCGAAGGCTTCTGGGGCGCGGCGCGCGGCAAGATGACAGAACTGCTGGTACTGGCTGACGAGAGCTCCGGAAACGTCATCTGGTATGGCATCACCGAGGAACATGAACAGGCCGCCTATCAGGGCATGCGCCTGAAGGTTGTCGACGGAAAAATCACCGACGTGGAAACCTACTTCGGCCGTGAAGGTACACCGGATTTGTTTGCCGCTACCAATGGCTACAACCTGAATCCGATGTTCAGCCAGTCCCTCCCGGCAAGCCAGCGCCGTGAGCGTAATCGCATGATCGCTATTGCCAACGGCTACCTAGAAAGCAAACAGGAAAATGACGGTACGCTACTGGTTGGCTTTACCCCGGACTGCGCCAGGGTAACCAATGGCGTGGATGTCACTTATGGCAACTATTGGGCAGCTGACATTGCCCAGGGTTGTGAAGCGCAGCTTGAGGAAGGCATCTACAAACCGGTGGATCGCATTCGCAGCCGCCGTTTTCCAGTGATTAACGAGGAAACCGGCGTGATCGTCGCCCTGACCATTGAAGATCACGCGGCTCGCTATGTCAGTTACGAAAGCACTTCCGGCAAGGAATTGAAAATTGATGTGGAGTATCCCAACTCAAGAGGCATGTTCGAGATAATCAAGATTGTGGACGGCAAGATAGCTCGCATCGAAGGCGTGTCTGTTTTTCTCCCCTATTACATTCAGGATCTCTGGCAGTAAACCGCCAGACTTTCTTCAACGCCAAAAAAAGCCCCGTCAGACAAACTGGCGGGGCTTTTTTTTAAACAACTTTCAAACCTGTCTTAATAACCGATGGTAAACCGGCCTTTGATGTTATTACCCTGGTCCAGCTCATCTACCATGGCAATTGCAAAATCGTCATAGGAAATTTTACTGTTGCCCTCGGCATCAGCCACCACGTTGTCCTTGCCCAGACGGAAGGTGCCGGTCCTTTCACCCGGGCCGATCATCACTGCGGGCGAGAAAAAGGTCCAGTCGAAACTGTCTTCCTGTTTGAGTAATTCGAAGGCGCGAATCCCTTCGGCAATATTGGCCAACACGGGCTCCGGAATACCCAAGTCTTGCAGTGTGTCCCAGACCTTGACGCCCTGGTCATTGAACAGGGAAGCAGCACCACCCACCATCAGGTAGCGTTTCACGCCGGATTTCCTCACACCATCAAACAGCTGCTCCGAGGCATCCGTGATAAATGGCGCCGCTGAAATTACGGCATCATGCCCCTTCAGGGCCTCGGCCATGGCATCGGAATCCAGCAGATCACAGGCCACCGCAGTGACACCTTCCCTCGCCTCGATTTTTTCCGGGTTGCGAGCTATGGCTGTCACTGTATAACCTCGGTCAAGCAGCTCTTTGGTAATTTTGGTACCGATATTTCCACTGGCACCAATTAAGGCAATATTCTTACTCACTGACTTACTCCTGTTTTATGTTCTTTCTGTTGGAATTGATTGTGATTTGGAGAAAGCCTCCAAGTGTAGAAAAAATGACTGCCAAACGCACTACAAGGCTGACTATTTTTTCACACATACATGCCGGGAAATAAAACAGCCATCTTCGGGGTCAGTAAGCTCAGGCCAGGCAACAATCCGGTGACTTCCGGTCATGGTTGTTTATGCTATATTGACCATCCTCTTTGCGGAAATGTTGTTTTTTACCATGCTGAATGACAACGACCACCACAATGTGACAGATGACTGGAAACGGTTCATTGGCCGTTTATTTGTCATCAGCCTGTTTACAGGTTTGCCTGCGATAGCGCAGGAAGTCCCCACTGCACCCACTGCAGAAGACGGCGCCGGGACCCTGGCACTGAGTGAATCCGATACGCTTACTGCCGAAGAAGACACTGAGGCCAGCCCCCCTGAAGCAGACGCTCTTCCCCCTGAACCCGAAATAGACCCGGAAATTCTTCGCCAGGCAAATATTGACCGGGAAATCCAGGAACGGCGCATTGCCGAGCTTGAGGAAAACAATTCCCGGAATTTCTACAACGCCGAACTCACGGATGCCTATCTCAGCCTGGGCAATACTTTAGGCACCCTGGGTCAATATGATGAAGCCGCAACAACTTATGAACGTGCCCTGCAGACAGTTCGTGCCACTAACGGGCTGAACAGTCTTGCCCAGATCCCTGTCCTTGAAGCCATCCTCAAAAGCCAGTTCAATCAGAAAAACTGGCAGGCCGTGGATTCAACCGCTCACCTGATCTTTCACGTGAACCGGCGCAATTATCCGGTGGGCAGTGAGGAACGCATCCAGGCCATCAGAAACCTGGGCGACTGGAAGGACATTGCTGCTGGCAAACAGCTTATCAAAGCCAACAGGCGAGAATCCCTGGACATGGAAAGCCTGTTTGCTGATGAAATCCGCTTGTTGGAGGAGACTGCTGATTATCCCGGCAAAAATACCCACATGGTGTCTCTGAATGTTGGCGAGGCAAGGACAAAACTGGAAATCGCCAAAAACGTGCTTGAACAGCCAATTTCAGATTTCCGTTCCGCCGGTAATCCCACCACCATGGCGCAACGCTGCTATATTCTCAGGATGCCCAACGGTAGCGTGAGACAAGTCTGTGAAACTGTCGAAGTGCCGAACATAGATTTTTATGTTGATCCGGCCAACATGAAAAACATGGAAATTGGCAGACGCCTTCAGGATGTCAGACGCAATATTGCTGAAAGCTATGAGCTGGTTCAAGAGGAAGGGATTGATCTGGAAGCGCGGGATGCCATGCTCCAGGACATTCATGACCTGGCCAATACCTACAACGCCTTTATGACTGAACATCGCCAGTAACCCTGAAGTTGCCGGCGATGACGAGTGACCCTATCAGTTCTGTGCGGCTTTCTCGCGTTCAAACCGTGACGTTTCTATGTAGTAGCGTACTGTAGTGTTGCCCTCGTGGCAGGCATACTCATAGATCGGATAGTCGTTATCCAGATACATCGGATAGGCTACCGTGTAAGAGCCGGTCGCAAGAACTTCCGGATCCTCTATCACCATTTCAAATTCGATTTCATCGCCCGAGACACGTGTAAAACGCTCAACGATCCTCTGATTGGTCGTGGTTGGCTGCAGCGGTCGCGGCGAGCCAGGGTTTCCGGCGCTGGTTTTCTGGGTCAGACCATTGAAGTTGGTGGTTTCAACAACAAGCGTGTTGCCTTCCCAGTGACCCCGGGACTCGCCAAGCCAGGTTTTGATATTGCTATCAAGCGGCGGCATACCGCTGGTCGGAATGATCCTGGCTTCATGCGCCATTTCCAGCTGGATCACCACATAACCGGGACTCTGGAATATGCGGATGCCGTTGTTGTAGTTGCGAGCCTGCATGGATACCGGCATGCCGCGGGTGATGCAGCGATCCCAGGGACTGAAGTCCTCGATCTGGTCAAATACGGTCTGTGTCGGGTGGTAGGAACCACGCATTTTTGACTGCAATTGCTGGCCATATTCGGTCAGTGCCGGGAACTGGCCATCAGGCGGATCAACAATCAGGGATGTCTGGCGCATTGCCCTGCCCCCGGCATCGGCTACCGGAATCGGTCCATCCTGAAAGCGTTCATCACGGGCCGCAGCACTGGCTTCTTTCTCGGCAAACTCCTCATCTGTCATATAGCGCCTGTTGCCATATTTCCTGTCGCGCACTACAGGGGTGCTGATCAGGTGATTGATGGGCCAGGTGCCGCGCAGGTCAGGTTCTCCCCAGGGGGTTTTGGGTTGCTCGTATGAGGCCCCACTGGCTGTGGATTGGAGGATTGCCAGAGAGACGAGGGAAATGCCCCATGCCAGTGATTTTTTCATATGTCGACCTTTGCGCCGTCTGTTCGGCAGAATGTTTGAGGGTCAATGTTTCACCGCATTATCCTTGTCGTCAACTGGCATGTAAACAGTCCCTGACACAGATCAAGAGAGCCTGGCAGCCGGGCTTTAATCAGGTTTCAGCCCCGCATTGAGTGTGCTACTCTCCCACCCCGATCAACCTGTTTACAGCATTATTGGGAGCGAATTCATGGCAAGGCGTATCTTGGAACTGACACTGGCAATCCTTGCAACAGTCGCCGTGTTGTCACCGCTTCAGGCACAGCAAATTGACAGGGACGAACGGCTGGATGGACGTCCCAATCTGAATGGCGTATGGAAATCCATCAATTCAGCCAACTGGAACCTTGAAGCCCATTCCGCAGAAGGCCTCGACAAACGTTTCTGGAAAATGGGAGCAATAGCAGCCATCCCCGCAGGCAAGAGCGTGCTCAAGGGCAGCGGCTCCATTCCCTACCTGCCTGAGGCCATGACCCAGCGTGACGCCAATCGTGCCAGCTGGCCGCAGGAAGACCCGGAAGCCAAGTGCTACATGCTTGGCATACCCCGTGCCACCTATCACGATATTCCGTTCCAGATATTCCAGGGCGGAAAAGACGACGACATGCTGATGGTCTACCCCTTTGCCGCCTCACAGCGCGTCATCCACATGAATGAAACCGATGGTCTGCCACTGGATTCCTGGATGGGCAAATCCAATGGCCGCTGGGAAGGCAATACCCTGGTGGTCACCACCCTGAACCAGAACGGCATGACCTGGCTGGACCGTGCAGGCAACCATGCCAGCTACAATCTTGTCGTCACCGAACGCTTCACCCTGTTGGGTCCCAACCACATCTGGTATGAAGCAACAATGGAAGATCCGACGGTTTATTCCGAAGCATGGACCATCGAAATGCCGCTTTACCGCCTGATCGAAGACAATGCCCAGACTCTCGAGCACAAATGTGTACCCTTTGCCGATGACCTGCTGTACTGGGATTTATGGGGCCTTGATGATCCAGCTCAATAACCCCATATATTCTTGAAGTGATAATGCGCCCAAAAGTACTGTAAGGAAGGATCTGAAAATGAAACTCAAGCTCAAAACACTCCTGACCGGCGGCCTTCTCGCCATCGCCCTGCCAGCCATGGCCCACCATTCGTTCTATGCGGAATTTGATCCCCAGAACGAAATCACTGTTGAAGGCACAGTCAAACAGATGCAGTGGGTCAACCCCCACTCCTGGCTGATATTTGAAGTCCCCAACGAAGCCGGTGTCATGGAGGAATGGCGTGTTGAAGGCGGCTCACCAAACGTTCTGATGCGTCTGGGCTGGAACCGCGACTCACTGCCAACGGGCACCAAAATCAAGGTCACCGGCTACCAGGCCAAAGATGGCTCGCACCGCATGAATTCACGCGGCATTGAGTTTCCTGACGGCCGCACCCTGGAATTGGGCGGCAGCCGCAAGGACTGAGCCATTTACATCTTAGGGGGGAGACAGGCATGACGACTCAACCAGGCAAACTTGCCTCAGCCGTTTTACTGTCTCTCGCCGCCATACCCACCCTGGCCCAGCCTCCCGGCTGGAATGATCCCTTCCCTCCACACAAGGTCATGGACAACCTGTACTACGTGGGGACTGCGCAACTGGGCTCCTTCCTGATCACCACACCGGAAGGTCATATCCTGCACAGCAGCAACTATGAATCCTCGGTCCCTGTCATCAAGGCCGCCGTGGAAGAACTGGGTTTCAATTTCAGCGACATAAAGATCCTGATCAGTGGTCATGCTCACCCCGACCATATCGAAGGCGATGCCCTGGTCAAGGAAATGACCGGTGCCCAGGTCGTTGTTGGCCGACTTGAAGTGCCCTATCACGAATCTTTTGATACGCCTGGCGGCAAGGAACAACCCATTGATCGCATCATCGATGCGGGTGATACCGTCACACTGGGCGGCACCACCCTGACAGCCCACGTGCAGTCGGGTCACACCAAGGGCTGCCTGGCCTGGACCCTGCCCCTGGAAGAAGATGGCAAAATCTATAATGGTTTCATCGAATGCTCACTGAACGGCCAGTTCCTGCGCTACGTGGACAACACGGAATACCCGCAAATTGCCACCGACATCCAGCAGACCTATCGCAATGCCAAAGAAATCCCTGCCGAAGTCTGGGTCAGCTCACACGGTGTGTTTTATGGCCTGAATGACAAATACGAAAAACTGCAAAACCGTAAACCCGGTGATCCGAACCCCTTTCTGGATCCGGAAGGTTATGTGGCCCACGTCAACGAATACGAACAGATATTTCTGAATACCCTGGTTCGCCAGGTTAGCGAAGCCAATCAGCCAGACTGACGCTGTTCCATTCTTTAATCCATAACCTGCCCGCCAGGTTTCGGGAGAGAACCATGAAGCGCGTTTTTTCAATTCAGCACCTGTCAATCCTGCTTGCCCTGCTAGCAGCCCCTGCCCTGCAGGCGCAGTTTGCCCCTCCTCCCCTGGGCAATGGTCCCTGGACAGTTTCCACCTACGAACAGGAAAGCGTCACCTTGTCTGTGGTTGCCCGGGGCATGGATTATCCCTACGGGATGGCCTTCCTGCCTGGCACGGCAACCTCCGACAATTCTATCGGGGACATCCTGTTCACTGAACGCCGTACCGGCCTGGTACGACTGCTGCGAAATGGCATACTGGCCAGTGAGCCGGTTGGCGACCTGAAAGCCAGCCTGAATCTGGGGCAGCTGTTTGATGTAAACCCCCACCCCCGATTCACTGTCAATGGCTGGCTGTATTTCACCTATGCCAAGTTCGGCCCCCATCCGGATGGCAGCGACAACATGTGGTTCACCACGGCAGTTGCGCGTGGACGCTGGAACGGCAACCAGGTGGTGGATGTGGCTGATCTGTTTGTTGCCGAAGCCTGGGCCGAACATCCAGGCGGCGCTTCCACCCGAGGGCTGTTCCTGCCTGATGGCACCTTTGTTCTTGGCTCATCCCACCGTATCGACAGGCCCGGCCCCCAGCGGCTGGACACCCATATCGGCAAGGTCCTGCGTATCAAGGATGACGGCACAGCACCGGCAGACAATCCCTACTACGCTGTCGAAGGTGCACTGCCGGAAATCTACACCTGGGGAAATCGCTCTGTCATGGATTTTGCCATCCACCCTGACACCGGAGAGCTCTGGGAACTGGAGAATGGCCCCCAGGGCGGAGATGAAGTGAATATCGCCAGGCCTGGTGCCAACTATGGCTGGCCACTGGCCACCTATGGCCGTGATTATGATGGCACCCAGTTCAATGATGTCCCCTGGGTGGAAGGCACACTGCGCCCGGAAGTGTTTTGGGTCCCTGCCATTACGGTTGCCGGCATGACGTTTTATACGGGCGATGCCTTTCCCAACTGGAAAAACAACCTGTTCGTCACCTCGATGATGGTGGGCCGCATTCCCGGGACCGGTCATGTGGAACGGGTGGTATTCAATGAGAATGGCGAGATCCGCCGTGAGTCCATGTTCGGTGAACTGGGTCAACGCATCCGTTTTGTTGAACAGGGTCCGGACGGCCTGCTTTACATCCTCACGGATCATGAAGATGGCGTGCTGCTCAGGGCTGAACCGGGTCAGGTACAGGAAAACGACACCAGCGACCTTATTCAGGCCCTAAGCCAGTTGGGGCTCAAACAACCGGGGTTATTTGCGGAAAGTGACTGCATGGTCTGCCACCGGGTCGACACCCGATTGATTGGTCCATCTTTCCAGGAAATCGCCGCCAAATACGATGATAGCGAGCGAGTTATCAACCAACTGGTGAAAGCCATCATTGAGGGCAGTGACGGCACGTGGGGAGATGTCCCGATGACACCCCATCCCACATTATCGGCAAGTACCGCCAGGGCAATGGCTGTCGACATCATGGGGCTTTGAATAGTGTTATGAGGCAGGTACCGGCCCTACACAAAAGGGTCACGGCCTCAGCACTGGCAGCCCGGAACAACACGACAGGCTGGTCGCAGATTCTCCTGGCCAGCGGTGCATCAGCAATCTCATCGGACCACGCGCCCATATATCAGGCATCAGCCACCTACATAAGCCCCCTGAGTCTTTATTTCCTGTCTCTCATCGTCCGGGATATTTATTGAAAAGCATCAGGACAGCAGATGTCCAGTTCCCAGTTAACAATTCAGGCCATTCATGCTTTTATATCTCGGTCCATAAAAACATAAGAACAGGGAAACATCACCATGGAATCCATCCTGCAGGGCTGGGACGTTGCTGTCCTGGCACTCTATTTCCTGATTATCATAGGCATCGCCGTCTGGGTGGGCCTGCAAAAGAACAACAGCACCGAGGATTACTTTCTGGCTGGCCGTCATGTGGGCTGGTTTGTGATCGGCGCCTCCATTTTTGCCTCCAACATCGGGTCGGAACATGTGGTTGGACTGGCCGGTACTGGATTTGAATCCGGCACCCCCATGGCCCACTACGAACTCCATGCCTGGATAGTCCTGCTGTTGGGCTGGCTGTTTCTGCCCTTCTATATGCGCAGCGGCGTGTTCACCACACCGGAGTTCCTGGAGAAACGCTTCGATGAACGCTCACGCTGGTTCCTGTCGCTGTTCTCCATCGTGGCCTATGTGTTGACCAAGGTATCCGTCACCATCTACGCCGGCGGCATCGTGGTGTCTGAGCTGCTGAATATTCCGTTCTGGTACGGCGCCATCGGCATCGTCATTTTCACAGGTATTTACACCATTATTGGCGGTCTGCGGGCCGTGGTGTACACCGAGGCCATCCAGACCGTCATCCTGATACTGGGTTCCTCCATCATCACCTACCTCGGCTTGCAGGAAGTGGGCGGCTGGGGAGCGCTTCGGGAAACCGTCACCGCGGTGAGTCCTGATCATTTCAACATGTGGCGTCCCATGAATGATCCCGATTTTCCCTGGACCGGCCTGCTGATTGGCGGCTCCATCACGGGTATCTGGTACTGGTGTACCGACCAGTACATCGTCCAGCGCACGCTGGCAGCCAACAACATCAGCATCGGGCGCCGCGGTGCCATCTTCGGGGCCTACCTGAAACTGCTGCCCATCCTGATTTTCCTGGTCCCGGGCATCATTGCCCTGGCCCTGAGCATCCAGAATCCGGCGCAATTCAATGTCAGTCAGGCAGATCGCGCCTTTCCCATGCTGGTCACCACCCTGCTGCCTACCGGTCTAAAGGGCCTGGTTGCCGGAGGCCTGATGGCAGCCCTGATGAGCTCGCTGGCCTCCGTATTCAACTCTTCCTCCACCCTGTTCACCATGGACATCTATAAAAAACTCAAGCCTGAACATACCGAGGCAGAATTTATTCGTGTGGGCCGCATAGCCACAACGGTTATTGTCATCCTGGGTATCTGCTGGATACCCATCATGGGCAAGATCGGCGGCGGCGTGATGTACCAGTATCTGCAGAATGTGCAGTCCTATATAGCCCCGCCAGTCACCACCATTTTCCTGCTGGGTATTTTGTGGAAACGGGTTAATGCCCAGGCCGCCATCACCACCCTGCTCGCCGGATTGGTGCTGCTGGTGCTTCGCCTGGGTTCTGAAATTTACTACCAGGAAGCCATTGCAGCAGGCACAGAAATAGGCGGCCTGTTATTCCGCTTTGCCACGATCAATTTTGCCCATATGGCCATCTTTCTGTTCCTGTTTTCTGTTGCCCTCTGCATCACTGTCACGCTGGCCACGGCACCCCCGGATTACAGCCGCATCAGGGGGCTGTCTTTCGGCACGCTTACTGATGACGATCGCGCCCAGGCCAGTGCCAGTCTTACAATGGCGGACAAATTCTTCTCTGTCCTGCTGGTACTGATGGTGCTGGGGGTGCTGAGTTACTTTACCGGGTAGGAATATGACTGATCTGGCCAGTGAGCTGGGAACCATTGCCGCCCACTGTGAGGCTCTGGCAGGAAATGAACGCCTGGAACAGGCAACCTCCGCCCTGGACACCCTGCTTGCCAGAACCGTCCTGAATCCCACAGGGGATGATCCCCTGCTCCCGGCCAATGCACCACAACTGCCCCATAACCTGCCGGAGGATCTCACTGACTGCTTCCAGCGGTTCCGGGAACACTTGCGTGAGTTGTCACTGTCTGCCGCCGTCCTGCCTGACAGGAACCGCGAGCAGCTCAACGCAGAAATTCGACGTTTGTCAGACAACGGCATGCTCAACGACGCTCTTGCGGAAAAGTTTCGGGTGCCCGGGAACCGCGCCTTTCTTGACCTGGCCCTTCACAACGCCATGACCCCCTGGCAAACAGCCCTGGTCGCCAACTGGGTCCTGAACAGGCAGGGTGTTGATGCTCTTGCCAGGGGCATATGGCAGCAGCTGTTGCCTGAATCGAACCTGATGGCATTGATTGATTTTTTACTGACAAAAGTCACCTTCAGACACACACCCACACTGCGGCATTATCGCCGTGATGACATGCATCACTACCCACGTGTCAGTGAGGCAGAATTTGCCGCATTGGAATCCTCTCAATGGCAGGATGTCATTGACCTTCCCAGCGGACGTGAAAGCCACCAGGACATCCCCTGCATTACCCCGTTCACCAAACAGGGGGATATCGAGCACAGTCTGTACCGTCACTTCATCATGCCAGACCTTCTGGAAACGATGAGACAGCTTACTCCCGATATCAGCAGAAACTTTCAGTTTGCCGGTGAGCACAGGGCCCTGCTTTTCGGCCTGCCTTTTGTCGTCCAGCAAGTGGAGGAAGAATTGTTCAACCAGATCAAGCAGGCCATTGCTGCTGTCATCAGGCAGTGGGCGGGAGACCTGCCAGCAAGACCGGAGTCTACCGGCGCCAGGGCACTGAATATACTGACCACACTCTGGAACTACCGTCGCAGCCCGCCGGCCCGCGATTGTTCATCACCTGTTGAAAACCTGATCAAGGGATTCACGGCGACCATCCGCAATGGTTTTGGCCATCTCAAGGACATCAATCTGGCTGCCAGCAGCGGCAGTACGCTTGACCCACTCGACGTTGCCGAAAAGATGGTGCTGTTTGCGTCCGTTTCAAACGGCCAACTGGACAACCTGGCGGCAGCGCATGACAGCTACCTGAAAGAACTGGCGAATCCTGCAGACTGGGATAACGACACGTTCTTTCAGCATTTCCTGTCCGTAAATCGACGCTGCCACCCTGGGCATATCCAGGCTCACTTTCTGGTGGACAAAACCCGGGGCTGCCCGGCTATGCCGCAAATCGCCCGCTTCCATGCCATTGTTTTCGATCTTGTCCTCGGTTTTGCCCTGCATGAATTTGGTGAGGATAACATTCGTCAGGCTGGCGAGTGGTTTCTCAAGGAAAAAACACCCAAGGCTTTCTGACCCCCAACACTGACGGCTGAACGCTGGGAATTTCTGTCATTGCCTGCTATCGTTGCTCCTCCTGTGAAGCTGTCCCGAATACCCGATGTTCGACAAACACCTTTCTGAACTGGTCACACCAGAATCCATTTCCCTGGATATTTCAGGTTTGCCCCGTGGTGTCGACAACTACCACATCGACGTCAAACTCAGTCCGACTTTCTGTAACGACTTCCAGGCTCTGCTGCGCGATTACCTGGCACTGGAAACCTCCCAAAAAGAAGGCAAGCTGAAAAACGAGGCCCTGAAGGAGAAGTTCAAGGAAAATTATGCCGATATGATCACCGTGCTGATCAATCGGGTAAAAACCGACCTGTCCAATCATGAGATTACTCTCCTCCAGTTTTCCATTTACCGCTACATCCTGGAAAGCACACGCAACGCACTGAATGAATACCTGGCCTCCCTGCGCAGCAAACTGACAGATTCAAAATCCGGCAAGTCCCTGGGCATACAGGACCAGATCGTCTGGGTCAGCAAGCACTACAACATCATTCTCTACGCCATCAACAGGCATTTCTTCATTCTGCTTCGCCAGGTGGAATCCAAGGTGTTGCACTCCGTAAGACGTCAGTTCCTTGGGCCGGAAGATGACGTTTTCCTGGACGTGTTTTTCAACCCGCTGCTGCTGACCTCTGATCTGGACAACACCAACTTCCTGATTGAAAAGTATTTGCTGTGGAACCGCAGCAGCGATACATCGGATTTTCCCAATCTCAACTTCCTGACTGAAAACATCTTCAGGGAGTTGTTGCCCGAAGCCCCATTCCAGGTTCTCAAAGAGGAACACTCGGGCAGCCAGCTGGAAATTTATGATGATCTTGGCGGCTTTGCTGCCAGCAATCACTTGCTGGGACCATCGATAGACCAGAAAAACACCATCTCGGAAACCTTCTCCTGGCTGGATGATCCGGCCAATATCACTCATCTGTTTGATGAGTCCAGGCATCTGGAGATCGCCAGGACTACCCGCCAGAATGACGGACTCAGGGCCTGGTGGCACACCCGGGGCAATATCAAGCGCCTGCAAAAAATTCTTAAAAGCATCAAGAAAATGCTCGAGGACAAGAAACTGCTCAAGCAGCTTTCCGCCTCCCACCATTCACGCAAGATCTGGTCGCGCCACATGGCCCAGCACATGGAGCCCATCTCTCTATGTCGTTACCTGGCCGGCGAGATCACCATGAAGGAATTTGAGAAACGTCTGCTGCGTGGATACCAGTTTTCTCCAGCCGAAATTCGGAAAATGATTGAGGCCGCCAAAACCGTCGAGGCTGAAGTCACTGACAAGGATGATGAAGAGTTTGTCCGCTTCCTGTCCCTGTTGGCCCAGTATCGCAAACACCTGAAGTATTTCCGTTTTGCCCACCGCGTTTTCAACCGGATACATATTCTTGATGACGAGGAAAAACTCCGTTTGTCGAGCCAGGCGGGAACGCTGTACCAGGTGCCAATGGCCAGCGAGGTCACCGATGGCGAAAACCGGATTGTTCATCATGCCATCCTCAAGGCCGATGTCCGTGGCTCAACCACGGTTACCGATGAACTGGAGAAAAAGGGCCTTAACCCGGCTTCCTATTTCAGCCTGCGCTTTTTCAGCCCGATCAATGAAGTACTGCATCTGTATGGTGCCAACAAGGTATTCATCGAGGGTGATGCCGTCATCCTGAGCTTCCTGGAATACGAGCATAATCCGCAGCACTGGTTCAGTGTGGCCCATGCCTGCGGCATGGCCAAGGCCATGCTCTCGGTAGTACGCAATAACAACAAGTACTCCAGCCAGATGGGGTTGCCTCCCATCGAATTGGGCATTGGGGTCTGTTATGCGGACTACGCGCCACGCTACCTGTATGACGGCGAAACACCCATCATGATTTCCTCCGCCATCGGGGATGCCGACCGCATGTCCTCCTGCTCCTGGAAACTGCGGGCCGTCATCAAAAAGCACCCTTTCAACGTGGAAGTCATGGAGATTGCCGATGACGATGCCTCAAAAGGCGAAAAAGGACAGCAGAAAATCCGTTACAACGTAAACGGGATCCTTTTGGATAATGTCGGTTTCGAAAAACTGAAACAGGAGATGGTCCTGACCCGGGTGACCGGCCAGATTGAGGGGCAGGCCTGCGTCTTCTTTTACGGGGAATATCCGGACACGGAAGGCAAGAAACGCAACCTGGTGATTCGTGAAGGCACAGTGGGATTATGGAAAAATGATGCCATCCATCCAAATGACACCGATGAGAAATTTTACGAAGTAGTGACCAATCCCCAGATCACGGCGGGTATCCAGAAAAAACTGCAGGCTGCCCGGGCGGATAAAAACCCGGCACCGGCACCCGACACCGGGCACAAACCTGACATTTAGGCGCTGTGCCTGAACCCGGGGCTTATCGTGTGATTCTCATGACCTTGCGTCCCCTGGCATCGGACACATAAACCGTTCCATCAGTATCAACAGCCAGCCCATGGGGTCTGGCATCCACCTGCAGGGTATCCAGTAACTGTCCATCCCTGATGATATTCACCGCGCCCGCATTCACATCACTGACATAGACCGTGTCATCCGGCATCACCACGATGCCGCCACGGGAAGGAAAGGGCCAGGCTTCGACAAACTCTCCTGCGGGACTGAACACTGCCACCCGCTGGTTGCCACTGTCATTGACCAGAATTCGTCCTCGGGAGTCCAAAGCCACGCCATGAGGGGTGTCCAGCTGCCCTTCTCCTGCCCCCTTTTCTCCACTAATTATCCTGACGAACTGTCCAAAACGGTTGAACTGGATAACCCTGGCGTTTTCATACCCGTCAGACACATAGATATCCCCATTACCCGCAACAAAAACATGGTTTTCCTGGTTGAACAGGTAGCGGGAGCTGTTGTCGCCGGATTCATCGGCCAGCCCCAGGCTCATCAGCCACTCCCCCTCGGGCGTGAATTTGTCCACGATGTGCCGGGCGGCACCGGTGGCCCAGACATTCCCCTGATTATCAAAGGTGACACTGTGGGCATTACGATACAGGCCATCCTCCCCCCAGGCCCGGATAAAACGGCCTTGTCGGTCAAACAGCCGGAAATACGGGGCTGTACGGACCATGACCAGGATATTGCCTGTGCCGTTTGCCGCTACCCAGGACGTGGAACCATCCCATTCACCACCCGGGATGTCGGCCCAGTTTTCATCCACCTGGTAGCTGGCCTGCGCCAGCACCCCCTGAGCCGAACAGCACAACAGGCATACAAGGAGAAATTTTGTGAAGGTTTGATCTGTCATAACTCTTTAACCGAAAAATGGATTAATATCGCCCCCGCAGTATAAAGCCAGTCAGATGCATTGTGGATTCACCAAATTCCGGGGCTTTGGGGATAAACCGGAAATCATGCTTTCCAGTTGTGAATAAATTATGGAATTTTTACCCGAATTTTCTTCGGAATCCGAAAGAATGGTACATTTACACCTATGAAAACACTTGATATCAAACGCCGTCGTCTGGTCCAGGGAATTGCCCTGTCGGGCTGTTATGCCGCTCTTGGCACCCCTGCCCTGGCAGCATCCGGAAAGACGACTCTTGGCGTACAAAATCTGACTGACCGGATCAGTCTCATTACCGGTGCTGGCGCCAATGTGGTCAGCTTCAAAGGCAACAACGGTCAGACCCTGATTGATAGCGGCAGCCAGGCTGCCAGCAGTGCCCTGGTAGATACCGCGCAGGAACTTGCCGGCCGCCTGCCCGTGAAAACCCTGTTCAACACACACTGGCATGCCAACCATACCGGTGGCAACGAAGCCTTCAAGACTCTGGGTGCCCAGATACTGGCCCACGAGAATACCAGGCTGTGGATGAGTGCCGATTTTGAAGTGGAATGGCGCAACCGCCACTACAGTCCCAGTACGCCTGCTGCCCTGCCTGATAGCACATTCTACGGCTCCGGCGACATGGACCTGGGTGGAGAAATCGTGCAATACCACCATTTCCCGCGTGCGCATACCGATGGTGACATCGTGCTGTTTTTCCCGGACAGCAACATCATGGTCACCGGTGGCCTGATGACCGATGGCAGTACCTATCCTGTGAGCGATATCGCCACGGGTGGCTGGATGGGCGAACTGATCGCCGCCAACGATGCCATGCTGGCCATGGCAGACAGCAACACGGTTTTCGTACCCGGCATTGGTGCTCCCCGTTCAAAGGCCGATTTACAGGCCCAGCGAGACATGCTTGCAGACGTCCTGGATAAGATGACCCTCATGGCCCAGGATGGTTTCGATGCCAGCAACATGCTCGAAGCCGGCCTGACAGCTGATTATGATGCAAAATGGGGAGATCCCACGGAGTTTGTTCTTGAAGCCTACATGGGCTTTGTCCATCACTCCTATGACGTAGGAGGATTTATCTAATGAAACTCGCATCCAGAACCATCATGAAGAATAGAATCGTAAAAAGTGCTACAGCCTCAGCCCTGGGTTTAATCGCTGCTACCTCAATGGCCGCGGACAACAGGGCCCTGGAACAGGTGGAGCAGCAATGGCAGCTGTTCGACAGCTATTGTGTGAATTGCCACAACTTTGAAGACTGGGCTGGCAGCCTGGCTTTCGACACCTTGTCCCCAAACATGATCCCCAACAACCGGGACGTCTTCGAGAAAGCTATCCGCAAAATGCGAGGTCGCCTGATGCCGCCGCCCGGCAATGAAAAACCAAGCGAAGCCGACCTCAAGAACTTCATTGCCACCCTGGAAAATTACCTGGATTCCCTGGTTAGTGATACCGGTCCCAATCCTGGCCATGTCTCGGTCCACCGCCTGAATCGCGATGAATACGAGCGTGCCATCGAAGACCTGCTGGCTTTCGAGATCGATGCCGAAGAGCTTCTGCCCCCGGATGCCACCAGTGACGGCTTTACCAACGTGGCAGAAGTGCTGCAGGTGTCCCCGACCTTCCTGGAGCAGTACATCCAGGCCGCCAGGAATATCAGTATTGCGGCGGTGACCACACACACGCCGGAACCGGATCTGGCCTCTTTCATTCCACCCAGCCTCGCCAACCAGTATCGTCATGTCAAAGGCCTGCCCCTGGGTACCCGCGGCGGATTCCTGGTGGATCATTATTTCCCGGCTGACGGTGACTATACCTTCACTATCGAACTAGGCTCACAGGAAGGCTCACTGCAGCGCTCCTACCCGACCTGGTGGCTGGAAGATGAACATACCTTCATCCTGACCGTGGATGGCGAAGAGGTTTTCCGGGATTCCCTGGGGGGCTATGAGGATGCCGAAGCCGTTGACCTGCGACAGACGCCGGCTATTTCCGAAATCGAGCGACGCTTTCAGAACATCGTGATTCCGGTACCCGCCGGCAAGCACAAGATTGGCGCTTCCTTCATTGCCCGCACCCATGCCGAGTCCGATCGCACCATCGATCACCTGAGCCCGGGAGAGACCTTTGACAACATTCCCATTGTGCACAGCCTGAAAACCTATGGCCCGGAAAATGTCACGAGCGTGCCGGATGTGCCGAGCCGCCAGAAAATTTTCTCCTGCTATCCGAAAAACAATGACGAGGAACGTGGCTGTGCCGTCCAGATCCTGTCAGACCTGGCCCGCCAGGCCTTCAGGCGCCCTGTTACGGATGCAGACATGGAACCGCTGTTGAATTTCTACGACAACGGCCATGCCGAAGGCGGTTTTGAAACCGGCGTCCAGAAAGGCATCATGGCCATTCTGGCTTCCACCAAGTTCCTCTATCGCGCAGAACCCCTGCCCGAGGATGCCCAGCCTGGCGATGTTTTTCCTGTCACTGACATGGAACTGGCCTCACGCCTTTCCTACTTCCTCTGGGGCCGTGGTCCGGACGAAGAACTGATCACGCTGGCCGAAACCGGCAAACTGAAAAACAGGGATGTCCTGCGTGAGCAGGTCTCCCGGATGCTGGCTGATCCCCGCGCCATATCCCTGACCGAAAGCTTTGCCTTCCAGTGGCTGAAGGTGGATGGGGTAGATACCATTGATCCCGATCCTCGCCTGTTCCCGGAATTCGATGATGATCTGCGGGAGTCCTACAAGACTGAACTGGCCATGTTCACGGACAGCATCCTGCGTTCCGATCGCAGCGTGCTCGACCTGCTCAATGCCGATCATACCTACGTGGATGAACGCCTGGCCCGCCAGTATGGCATCGACGGTGTCCGCGGCACCCAGTTCCAGCAGGTTACCCTGGACAACAGGAATCGCTGGGGCCTGCTGGGTAAAGGCGGCCTGATGATGCTGACCTCCTATCCGAACCGCACCTCGCCAGTTCTGCGCGGTGCCTATGTGCTGGAAACCTTCATGGGCACTCCACCGGCGGCTCCGCCCCCCGGTTTGGACATCGACATTGAAACCAAGCCCGGCCAGCGTGTATTGACCCTGCGTGAGCGTATGGAGAACCATCGCGAACAGCCGTCCTGCAATAACTGCCACGGTGTAATTGACCCACTGGGCATGGCCCTGGAGAACTTCAATGTCATCGGCCAGTGGCGTGATATTGACCGTTTTGCCAACGCCCCCATTGATGCCGCAGGCAACCTGGCCAACGGTGCCCCGGTGGATGGCGTTGCCGCCCTGAGCAAAGCCTTGCTGGACAACCCGGACCAGTTTGTCCAGACCCTGACTGAAAAACTGATGACTTATGCCCTTGGGCGCTCAGTCCAGTATTACGACATGCCCCTCGTCCGTCGTATCGTTGACGAGGCCGCTGACCACGGTAATCGATTCGATGCCATCATCCAGGCGATTGTGGAAAGTGATGTCTTCATGATGAAGTCCCTGCCCTTGGAAGACGAGCATCACGATGAAGTTGTTGCCGTCAACAACTAGGAGATATTGACCATGTTTATCACCAAGAAATATTTGTCCAGACGTGCCGTCCTGCGTGGTGTGGGTACCTCCATTGCCCTGCCCTTCCTGGACGCCATGGTGCCGGCCGCCACTGCCATTGCGCAGACCGCCGCCGCGCCAAAACCACGCATGGGATTCTTCTATATGCCCCATGGCGCCATCATGCGTGACTGGACGCCGGAAAAGGTCGGCACCGATTTCGACTTCAAACCCATCCTGAAACCGTTCGAGCCTTTCCGCGATATGGTCAACGTGGTTTCAGGCCTGGATAACAAACCGGCACAAAGCTCTGCTGTGCATGCCATCACACCAGGCACATGGCTGACCTGCGCCGCACCGCGTCGCAGCCATGCCCCATACGTGGGTATCAGTGCGGACCAGGTCGCTGTTCAGCATATCGGCCAGGATACGGCAATCCCCAGTATTGAAGTCTCCACCGAGGAGAAAGGCGGCGCCTCTGCCTGTGACGGCACCTACGGCTGCACTGTCGGTACCACCATTGCCTGGAGCAACCCGGCCACACCGCTGCCCATGGAATTCAGCGCCAAGAAATTCTTTGCCAAGCTGTTTGGGGAAGGCCGCAATGAACAGGAACGCAAACTGATTGCCGGTGACTACCAGAGCCTGCTCGACATGGTGACCGATGAAACCAATACCCTGAAGAAAAGCCTGGGTGCCGCAGACCGGGCCATGCTGGACAACTACCTGACCAGCGTGCGGGAAATCGAGCGCCGCGTGAACAACCTGGAAACCCGCGACCTGTCGATGTATGACCTGCCGGAACTGCCGGTGGGCATCCCTGATTTCGAGGAACGCACCAAGCTGATGTTCGACATGATTGCCCTGGCCTACCAGGCAAACTCGACCCGCGTCATCACTTTCATGCTGGCGGCAGAAGTCAGTCAGCAGGCCTACAACCATATCGGCGTGCCGGATGCCTTCCATCCGCTGTCCCACCATAACAACAGCCCCGATGCCATCAACAGACTGACGAAAATCCAGACCTGGCACAGCCAGACAGTTGCCGACTTCATGGCCACCCTGGCTGAGCTTCCTGATGGCGAGAACTCCATCCTGGAAAATTCCATATTCCTGTATGGTTCCAATATGTCCAACAGTAACGTCCATAACAACTTCCCGCTGCCATCCGTGGTACTCGGCGGTGGTGCCGGTAAGCTGAAAGGCAACCAGCACCTGGTCTACGAGGATCACACCCCGATTGCCAACCTGCTGTTGACCCTTCTGCAGAGTGCCGGTGTACCGGTAGATAGTCATGGCGACAGTACGGGCATTATGTCGGAGCTTCTTGTATAGAGCAGAGGCAAGTGACAGGAGACAAGAGGCAAGGTTGTCTACGGAGAATTCATGAAAAACACACTTATTTTGACATCTGTGCTGGCCGGGATACTGGGGGGAAGTTCTGCACTTGCCTCTCCACTTCTGGACAGCCTCAATGAAGGCGACCTGCACCAGGCCATGGCACTGGTGAAGGACGGCGCTGACGTAAAAGCTGCACAATCCAATGGCACGACGGCCCTGCACCTGGCGGTTTACAACAATGACCTGGACCTGGTGAAAGCCCTGATCAAAAACGGGGCTGATGTGAATACCGTCAACAAATACGGTTCATCCCCCATGTCCGAGGCCGCCACGCTGGGTGACTACGACATCATGAAGGCGCTGCTGGATGCCGGTGCTGATGTGAACTCTGCCAACGAGTACAACCAGACCGCACTGATGATTGTGGTGCGCTCCAATAATGTGGATACCGCGAAACTCCTGATAGATCGCGGCGCAGACGTCAATGCCGTGGAAACCTGGCAGGGCCAGAATGCAGTTATCTTTGCCGCGGCACAGTCACAACCGGAAATGCTGAACCTGCTGCTGGATGCCGGTGCTGACCCCAATTCCCGCACCATTCCCAATGAGCGTGACCGCTACATCTCTGCTGAACGCCGTTACCAGTGGCGGGCTGCCGGCGGCATCTCTGCCCTGGGTTATGCAGGACGCGAAGGCTGCCTGGCGTGCGCCCAGGTGCTGGTTGAAGCCGGAGCGGACTTGGATATCGGTGATATCGAAAATGTTACCCCATTAAACCTGGCCATCATGAACATGCATTTCGACACGGCCAAGTACCTGGTGGAAGCAGGCGCTAATGTTGATAAATGGAGTTTCCGTGGTGAAAACCCGCTCTATTCCGCGGTCGATGCTAACACCATCCCTCACGGTGGTTATCCTGACCGTCCTTCCATGGATAAAACATCCAGCCTGGAACTTATCGGGATGCTGCTTGAGGCGGGTGCCAACCCCAATCTGCAATTGAAACTTCAGCCAACACATCGCAGCCTGAAAGATGACCGCGGTGCTGACAGAAGCCTGAACACCGGGGCTACGCCCCTGTTCAGGGCTGCCAAGGGCCATGATGTCGAAGCAATCGAGCTGTTGCTGGCCCATGGCGCACATATCGACCTGCCCAATCGTGACGGGATAACTCCCCTTATGGTGGCTGCTGGCCTGGGTGCCAATTCCATTGATACCCGCGGCGACTACACCACACCGTTTGCCGATCGCAACGCCACAAACACCGTGAAGGCACTTGCACAAGCCGGAGCCGATTTCCAAAAAACGGATCGCCTGCAGCGCACCGCATTGCATGGCGCTGCCAGCTGGGGCTGGAATGACACCATCTCCGCGCTGGTAGAGCTGGGCGCTGACCTCAATGCAAAGGATAACAGTGGACTCACTGCCTTTGATTACGCCATGGGCAAACGTTCAGGCAATGCCGGGCGCGGCGTGACGGGTACGGTCTGGCCGGAAACGGCGGAGCTGTTGCAGGAATTGTCCCTGAGTAACTGACAATCCACCCTGACCAGTTAATCAACAGGTGGATAAACAGTTTTCACATCAGGCTTTGCACAACAGGTTTGATGAATATCGGACTAAGGATGTTCTGCCCTTCCCCTCGTCCTTGAATAACCAATAAACCATGATTTCGACTGTTCGAAACTCAATATTTCAACAGAATTTTCCAGCCCATCGCCAACCTTGTCTTTCCCCCTGCCTGAAGTATCTAATAGTGTTGATCGCTACTTAATCAGGGTAAATCCACGCTCACCACCAATCGTCGCCGATTTCTTAAAACCAGCTTGAATACCCTGCTATTGTCCAATGTCGTTCATCCTCAGGCATTATTTGCCCAGGACAAACCCGATGAGGTTTTGACAGAAACCACTTATGGACGCCTGCGTGGCAGCAGAATCCGGGGCGTCAATATGTTTAAAGGCATACCCTATGCTGGAAGCGTTTCTGGTGAACACCGCTTCCGGACCCCGGCACCTCTTCAACCCTGGGCAGGGGTTCGCGATGCCTCCAGTCTGGGGGCGCCATCAATTCAGGTGCCAAACCGCAGCATCCTGGTCTATGACCCGGAGCCTGCCGAAGATTGCCTGTTCCTGAATGTCTGGACCCCGGCCAACGACAATCGCAAACGACCGGTGATGTTTTACTGCCATGGGGGCGGTTTCAGCACGGGCTCTGCCGGGTCAGTCCCCCAGGATGGGGCCAACCTGGCCCGTTTGTACGACGTCGTCGTGGTGCAAACCAACCATCGTCTGGGTCTGCTGGGATACCTGTATCTGGATGAGCTGGGTGGCGATGACTATTCCGGATCCGGCAACAATGGCATGACTGATATTGTTCTTGGCCTGGAATGGGTAAGGGACAACATCAGCCATTTTGGCGGCGACCCGGACAATGTCATGATCTGGGGTGAATCCGGTGGCGGGGCCAAGGTATCCAGCCTGTATGCCATGCCATCGGCATCAGCACTGTTCCACAAGGCCTCCATAGAGAGTGGTCCCGGCATCGTCATGAATACCCTGGATGATGCTGTCCGGACAACAGATATGGTGCTACGGGAATTGGGTATTGCCCGGCAGGATTGGCGCAGGATTCTGGATCTCCCGGCCAGGTCCTTGCTCGAACTGCAGTTGAAGTTGGAAGCATCTGGTAGTGGCGCTCTTGGAGCCGGTTTCAAGGGTATTGGCATCAATGGTCCCGGTGTATTCGGCCCTGTTGTCGATGGACACATCCTTCCTCAGCATCCCTTTGAACCCGAAGCGCCGGCCTTTTCAAAAGACAAACCACTTCTCACAGGTTGGAATGAGGATGAAATCGTCTTTTTCCTGATGTTTGGCGGGTATACCAGTGTATTGATGCTGGATGATCAGGGCCTGCAGCAACAGGTAACTACCCGCTTTGGTGATGATGCTACTGACATCATTCATGCCTATCGACAGTCCCGCCCCAAGGCCACACCGGGCGATCTCTACATCGGTATATATTCGGATTACCTGATGGGACTGGGATCCATCCGCCTGGCCGAAAGAAAGCTGGCCCAGGGTGGCGCACCGGTTTATCTGTACAACTTTGGCTATATATCAGAGACTCTGATTCCGGGCACCAATCATCCCATGGTTACACCCCATGCCATGGATATCAGTTTCAAGTTTTCCAATGTTCCGGAAGAAGCTGACCCCGCCAATCCGGGCATGCCTGGAATGCGACCTGAGCGCCTCCTGGCGGCCAAAAACTTCAGCGATCTGTGGACCACCTTTGCCCGGACCGGTAAGCCTGGCGCGCAGGGGCAGCCTGAGTGGGAGGCTTATAATCTGGAAAGTCGGCCGACCTACCGCATTGCTGAAACCTGCAGCCTGTTGCATAACCCTCATCAGGGAGAGCTTGCGATGTGGCAGGCGCTGGAAAACGCCTGATTGATGGTTTTCAGATTTTGTTCCCTACCAAGGCCCAGGTCACCTGATCCAGATGCAGCCATAGCCAATTATGGACAGGATAATGCTGCCTTATGTACCAGCCTGGCACCCTCTTGCACCCATTTTTAACTGGGTTTGTTACCCCGGTTTCAACCAGGCCTGCATGGCCTGTGTAACCTTTTCAGGCTGTTCCATCGTGGACATATGGCCACTGTGATCGATCACGATAACCGGTGGGTGCCCCATCATGGCCCTGGCGATATCCTCATGCTGTGCCGGAGGACTCCAGGTATCTTCCCGGCCGCACAGGATCAGCGCACCGGGTTGTGACTTGGCCAGGATGGGAGTGGCATCCGGGCGTGTGAGCAAGGCATTCACCTGATTCTTGAAATTTTGAGGGGTATAGTTTTCCACCATTTCAAATATGTCCTCCATCAACTCCCTGTCCAGGTGTCTGTCGGGATGCACCATGGGCGGTGCCCAGGTTCTGGCCACAGCGCCCATACCCTCGGTTTCGGCCAGATCAAGTAACACCTGCCGCTTTTCCGCTTCACCCGGTTTTACCGGATGCAGGCCCGTATCCAGAAGCGCCAGACTGATCACCCGTTCCGGGGCTTTATCCAGCACCTGCATGGCAGCACGACCTCCCATGGAATGGCCGGCCAGGTAAAAGCGCTCAGGGGCCTCATCCAGCACAGCCTGGGCCATGGCATCCAGGGAATCAAAATCACGGAAATCAGGTATTCGAACATCAAGATGTCTGGACAAGACTTCCTGCTGATGGCGCCAGACTCTGGCATCACAAAGCAGGCCGGGAAACAGGTAAAGGGTATCGGTCATGACATAAACTCGGGTAAGGTTGCATGGGCATATTACCAGCCTTAACCCGTTATATTAAAAAAGTCCGGAATAACCCTTTCGGCCTGTATTTGTCCCGGGGTTTTATGCTTACTTCTTGCCTGATCTTCACAGTAAACCGCAGGCTGCTGTTGCGCACTGACAGTGCAACACCGAAAATATCAGCGATGAGCCCCCCTACACGGAGAAGCGACATGCGAATTCAATTCCACAAACCGGCTTTATTCACCTTGTTCATGTTCGGGCTGGTCATCACTGCCCCCCTGACCACTGCCCAGAACAGATTAATACCGCCCCCAGAGGATTACATTGCCATTCAACAACTGGTCAATCGTCTGAATTTTGCGCTGGATTACTGCACCAATGGCGGTGAGGATTTTTATGCCCTGTTCACGTCTACGGGCCAGTATCTGATTGATACGGGCAATGGTTCGCCCACTGTCAGGCAGGGGCATGATGAACTGGTAGCCCTGGCCGGGGGTCCATCCTGTGACTCGCGGCGTACACCGCCGACATCCAATATCCTGCACCTTGCCGACAGCCTGGTGATTGAAACCACCGAATCCGGTGCCCGGGGATTGTCCTATGCCATATATCCAGCCAATCACGGTGCCTTCCTCAATGAGGAAACAGCTGGACAACTGGGCATCTACCACGATGAATACGTGAAAACGGCCGATGGCTGGCGGATACAATCCCGTCGCCATGAAATTAACCCGGTTGCCGGAGCCGTGCCTTTATAGCTGTTCGAGCAGATGCTTCAGTAAGCGCTCTTGTCCTGGTGATGGCAAAGCAAGTATTCTGCCTGCTTCGCCAACCATAAAAACAAGAACTGGTCAGAGGGAAAATAACATGTCACTACCAAGATTATTACTACTGGCACTTTTAACCATAAGCGCCGCACCCGTTGTGTGGGCCCAGGACGCCTGTGACAGCGACGGAGATGTCAGCTTTGTCTGCGGCCCTGTGAATGCCGAAGACCTGGTACAGGTGCCAGACACCGACTGGATCCTGGCCAGCGCCATGCTGCCCAATACCGGATTTTATCTGGTCAATGCCAGTACCCGAGCCTGGCGCACCCCGGACATCAAAAATGCCCACGATGCCAACCGCTATCCACTGTGCACAACGCCGCCGGATATGGGACATCTGGAAACCCATGGCCTGAATATCCGTGCTACCGGCAATGACCATGCCGTCCTGTACGCTGTGGCCCATGGTGGCCGGGAAAGCATTGAGGTCTATGATGTGGATGCTTCAGGCGCCGTGCCATCATTAACCTGGCGGGGATGTGTGGCAATGCCAGAAGGCCTTGCGGCAAACAGCGTCGCATCGTTTGCGGATGGCACCATTGTCGCCACGGTTCTGATCATGCCCGGCAAAACCTTTATGGATTCGGTAATGAAGAAACCCACAGGGGCTGTCTATCGCTGGACACCGGGTGACAAGGGTTTCAGCCAAATCGCCAATACCGAACTGCCGGGTAACAACGGTATCGAAACATCAGCGGATGGGCGTGAAATCTACGTGGTTTCTTCCGGATTCCAGACCATTGTCGCTTTTAGCAACACCAACCCGGCCAGGCAGTTACGCAGCACCAGCCAGCTGCCCATCACGCCGGACAATGTGCATCTGGGCCCTGACGGACAACTGCTGACGGCAGGCATGAAAAACGATGTTCCAGAATGCGGCGGCCCACCCGGGCCGGAACATGACCTGGCCCGCCTGGGTACCTGCCCACGCAACTCCATTGCCATCAGCATTGATCCCGACACCATGACACAGACAGTGCTGGTCGAAACACCCGCACTGGAGGTTTTCAGTAATGCCACCATGGTGCTGCTCACCGGCAATCATTACTGGCTGGGCACTTTCAATGGCAACCGCATTGCCCACGGAGAGCTGCCCTGACAGAGGCAACACATCCCGCCAGACATCAATAAACCTGGCGGGATGTATACATAGGCAAGGAAGAGCAGCAACTCAGGTCACGGTAATACTTATCTTTTCTTCATTGTGCGTGCCGTGTGCCGATGTGGCATTCACAATCATCTTGCCTGATCCTTTTGCCAGGCCTGTGATATCTGTCATTGCAAACCCACCCCCGGTCAGCGTTGTTGCAACACTGGCAGGTGTTGCTACCGCCAGGGTACGTGACAGGTTAAATGACACCGTTCCCGGCACGATATTAAAAGTCATACTGAACCAGCCCTTATAAACAGCCGCAGCGACGAAAGGTGCGGCTGCATCCTTGCCGACTGTCACTGTGTTGGTACTGATCGCAATCTTTTTTATCGGCCTGAAAAACACCACCACGCCAATGATCACAAGAACAATAAACGCTCCAGCTTGTACAGTCATAACGATCTCCCTGTTATACATGCAATTAATAAAAGATCAGGGAACAATTCAACAAAGCATGGCAGGTCATTCACTGGACAACTGATTTACTGCCGGCCAACCTTTTCAGGTTGATTTGTTTTAAATCATGATAATTATTCTTGCTCATGTTTCAATTTATTCAGTAACAAACATCATTGTTGGCTAAATCCTTGCCTCGACCCAAAGCAAGGTTATTGCACAGGCAATATAAAAACCTCAGGAACTGACATGAAAGAAGAGTTTCGCGACAGGTATGTAGAATCCCTGAAAGAAAAGGTTGAAACCATCAAACTGCTGGAAACGAAGTTTCTGGAAGGTAATGCCTTTGCCGACCAGAACCTGCGGAATCTGGCTCACGCCCTGCACGGCTCAGGTTCCACCTTTGGCTTTCCGACCATTACCCGTGCCAGCGCTGTGGTGGAACAGGCCAATGAAGATGAGGTACTGATCAGGGCACTGGAACTAAAAGTTGTTCTGGAAAAAATTATTGCCGGGTATGCCGTGGCGTCCAGAGCCAGAGTAGCGACAAAAACTGATTATCCAAAAATTGAAAAAGCTGAAGGCGAAAAACTGGTTCTGGTGATTGAAAACAGTGTGGAAACCTGTAACCAGATTGCCCAATGCCTGCAGCAGCAATCTTTAAACATCAAAACTGTGTTGGCTAGGGATGCTCTGGATGCCGAAGAGCAATTACTTCGTGGCGATTACGATCTGGTCATTCTGGATCTGGTCCTGCCGGACAAGGATGGGCGGCAAATACTTCAGGAGATCAAAATTTTCTTCCAGATGGCATTGCCCGTAATCGTGCTTTCCGGGGTCGACAAGGATGCTGTGCGCATCGACTGCGTAGGATTGGGGGCAGACAAGTACCTGACCAAACCCTTCGAATCATCTGAATTATCGGCAGATATCCGCGAACTACTGGCTGGCGAGGAAAAACAGACACTGGGCCTGGTTCCCCTCGATGATGATGAGACTACAGAAAGCAAGGCTCTGGCAGGGCAGACCATTCTGGTAGCCGATGACGATGAGCATATGGGCCTCTTGATCACCCATCTTATGACAGAACAGGGTGCTAACGTTGAATATGCCAGTAATGGTCGGGAAGCCATTCACAAACTGCGCACCACCTCCCCCGCATTGGCCATTCTTGACCTGAAAATGCCAGAAATGGATGGCTTTGAAGTGTTGGAAGAAATACGTCAGGATCAGGACCTGAAATCATTACCGGTGATTATGCTGACAGCTTTGGGAGGTGAAGATGACATCCTCCGCGGCTATAACATGGGCGCCAATGACTACATTATCAAACCATTATCAGAAGCTTACCTGACTGCCAGGGTAAAAAGCCTTCTCAACACCAATCCCGAATAAAACCAATCGATTTATTTATCCGACAAAAAAAGCCCCGGTGGACATACCCACCGGGGCTTTGTTGTTTCTTACCTGGTTGAAGGGTAAAAGCGCAAGCCCTTATTTGGACTTGGCTGCTTTCCTTTCCTTTTCCTTGGCAACTACTGCTTCAGAAACGTTGGCAGGACAAGGCAGGTAGTGGGAGAACTCCATGGAGAACTGACCGCGACCTGAAGTCATGGTACGCAGTGTACCGATGTAGCCGAACATCTCTGCCAGTGGCACGTCAGCCTTGATACGAACACCTGTTGTACCGGCATCCTGGCTCTTGATCATGCCGCGACGACGGTTCAGGTCACCGATAACATCACCCACGTGGTCTTCAGGGGTGAAGACGTCCACTTTCATGATCGGCTCGATCAGCTGAGGTGATGCTTTGGACATGGTCTGACGGTAGGCGCCTTTGGCTGCCAGCTCAAACGCGATGGCAGAGGAGTCTACAGAGTGGAAACCACCGTCGTACAATTCCACTTCCACGTCCAGAACAGGGAATCCGGCTACAGGGCCTTCATCCATCATGACCTT
>CAZBBS010000007.1:0-57430 GCA_964490145.1 uncultured Enterobacteriaceae bacterium | reverse complement strand
TCCTGCCTCCTGCCTCCTGCCTCCTGCCTCCTGCCTCCTGCCTCCTGCCTCCGCTTAAATCCCTTCTCCCCACCCATCCAGAAAGAACATCTCGCCCCGGGGCTTGCGAGTCCGGGGTTTCAATTCCCGTTCCCGGAAGGCATCCGGAATCTGGTCTTCAGGGAGCTGGTAGCCGATGGTCATCATGGCCATGGGGCGGTATCGCTCAGGGATGGTAAAAGCAGAGCGAATGGCATCCGGATCGAACCCGGCCATCTGGTGGGTCATCAGGCCCAGATGCCTGGCCTGCAGACAGATACTGATGGCAGCCGCTCCGGTATCGTAGGCCCCCCAGGCATTGGGTTTATCGTTCATGGAGAACCGGGTGTCGGCACAGATGACGGCAAGGACAGGGGCCTGCTTGCACCAGGGCTGATTGCCCTCACCCAGGCTGTTGAAGGCTTTTTCCCAGGCCTGGTCACTGGTACTGCGGTTGCAGAACAGAACGCGCCAGGGTTGGTCACCAAAACAGGAGGGTGCCCACCGGCCGGCTTCAGCCAGGGAGGCCAGATCTTCGACAGCGACATCCCGTGACGCATCATAGGCCACGCCGCTCCAGCGCTTGAGTATCAGGTCATGGACCGGGGAGATGGTATCAGCAGGTTTTTCAAACATGGGTATCCTTTTTAGCTCACGATTGAGGTTGGTTCTTTTGCAGGGTTTTATTGATATAGCCGGTGATGAAAGGGGGAAAGCCGCGCTGCTGCTGGAATTCGCTGTACCAGGCACGTCCACCCGGACAGCCGATGTGGTACATGATGTGTTTCTCGAACAGCTGGATGATGTCGCCTTCTCCGATGATGTTTTCATCAGAGGCATGGAGCATGGCCTCCAGAGCAATACAGAGCTGTTCCAGATGGTGGCCAAAGGGGATTTTTTCGCCTTCAGTCAGGCCATGGTAATTGTCACGTCCCCGGGCGATCAGGTCGCCCAACACCGGGTCACTGGCACGGCCATAGATGTCACTGAAGCGGTCAACCTGGCGTGACCAGTTGTCCAGGCGTTTTTGCAGGGTGTTCTGACGTAATTCGTAGCCCACAAAGATGAGGGAGGCAATGACACCTGCCCCTGAGAGAATCTCGGCAATGTTTGCCAGCGTATTAAGGTCCATGGTCGACTTTCCAGGGTTTCCTTCCGACACAGACTTGTCGGAATTGTGGCTGTACAGGTGATGATTGCAGCATAAGCGCCACAGGGTCATGGATGGCGCTAATGGTATATCAGCACCTGCCGGCGAGAGAAGTCGACATGGAGCCCGGTGCTGCAATTTTTTGCCCTTTTGGGGCTTGAAAAACCGGGTATCAGGCCTATATTGATAAGAGTAGCTATGTGTCTTATTAGGTAAAAAAATATTTTCTTAATAAAAACATGGCGTTATGGAAAACCTCGAATATTTCCAGAACTTGGCTGTCTAAAGGTATAGATGTTAAAATCCGCCGGCTGCGGCGCTACGTATAGGATGAAAACTGACGTAATGCAAAAGCAAGATATGCAAACCAAAGGTCTTATGACACTGGAAAACAAGGCAATGACTAGCACGGTAAATACAGGAAATACGGGAACAGCCCTTCTGGCCATGGACAACATGGTTCCGGGCCGCGACCTGAACGCCTATATTTCAGCGGTGAACGGTATTGCCATTCTTTCAGCTGAAGAAGAGCTGGAGCTGGCAAACCAGTACTACTATGAAGATAACCTTGATGCTGCGAGAAAGTTAGTGCTCGCTCACTTGAGGTTCGTGGTACATATGGCCAAAACCTATTCCGGTTACGGGTTGTCCGAGGCTGACCTGATCCAGGAAGGCAATGTGGGCCTCATGAAAGCCGTCAAACGCTTTAACCCCGAGGTGGGTGTGCGTCTGGTGTCCTTTGCAGTGCACTGGATCAAGGCCGAAATGCATGAGTTCATTCTGCGCAACTGGCGCATTGTGAAAGTGGCCACCACCAAGGCCCAGCGCAAACTGTTCTTCAATCTGCGTGGCTCCAAAAAGCGTCTTGGCTGGATGACCCAGGAAGAGGTGGATGCTGTGGCATCTGATCTTGGCGTTGATTCGAGTACGGTTTTACAGATGGAAGGCCGCATGGGCGCCTTTGATGCCTCCTTTGATGGGGCGGCAGACGCTGATGATGAGGAGGCCTACCAGGCTCCGTCACAGTATCTGGAAGATACCCGCTTTGATCCGGCACGAATGGTTGAAGCGGATGACTATGAAAAAATTTCCACCGACGGCCTGTACGTGGCGCTGGAAAACCTGGATGAAAGAAGCCGGGACATCCTGACCCGCCGTTGGCTGAACGATGACAAGGTCACACTGCATGACCTGGCTGATGAATATGGTGTTTCCGCAGAACGTATTCGCCAGCTGGAAAAAAATGCCATGAACAAGGTCAAGGCCATCATGGCAGCATAAAGCAGGTTAACCGGCCTTATCGCCGGGAAAAAAGCCGCCCTAGAGGCGGCTTTTTTATTTGATCAAGACTTGAAATGAACAACATGAAACAGATTATTTTCCTGGCAGCCGTGAACGGCTTCCTTGTGGTTTTGCTGGGGGCCTTTGGTGCTCATGGTCTCGAAGAGCGGTTGACCCAGGCCCGGATGGCAACCTGGCAGACAGCTGTGCAATATCACATGTTCCATACACTGGCCCTGTTGGGTATTGGTCTGATCCTGAAAGCCTGCCCGGACATGAAGCGGCTGGTGGCCAGTGCCTGGTGTCTTGTGGCCGGTATCGTACTGTTTTCCGGCAGCCTGTACCTGCTGGCAGTGACCGCTATATCAGTGCTGGGATTCATCACCCCGTTTGGCGGTGTGGCTTTTCTGGCAGGTTGGGCGATATTGGCATACAGCATGGTAAAGGAGTAAGTGTGAGCGATTTATCTGTGGAGAAGCATCGTCCTGTTCGTAGCTACGTGGTGCGCGGTGGACGCCTGACACCCGCCCAGCAGGATGCCATGGATAGGCTCTGGCCGCTCTACGGGCTGGAAATCGATCAGGGTGTTATTGATCTGAATGCGGTTTTTGGACGACAGGCACCCCTGGTTTTCGAGATCGGTTTCGGGATGGGCGATTCCCTGGTGCAGATGGCCGCTGAGCATCCTGACAGGAACTACATTGGGATCGACGTACATCCACCCGGTATCGGCACAATCCTTCGGGCCATTCATGAGTGCGGTCTGAGCAACCTGAAAGTGATGCAGGGCGATGCTACCGTGGTGCTGGAAAACTGTTTTGCCGGGCAGGCCCTGGATCGTGTTCAGATCTATTTCCCGGACCCATGGCATAAAAAGCGTCACAACAAACGTCGCCTGATCCAGCCTGACTTTGTCGGTCGCCTTGCTGTAAAAATGCCTGTCGGCGGTGTATTGCACCTTGCCACTGACTGGGAGAATTATGCAGAGCAGATGATGGAAGTGATGTCCGGCTCGACGGATTTCTGCAATGTCGCAGGGGAAGGGCAGTTTTCACCACCGGGTGAGCGGGCAGAAACCAAATTTGAGCGGCGTGGCCGCCGCCTTGGGCATGGCGTCTGGGACCTGCTTTTTGAGCGTCAGGCTTAACAGCGAATTACTGCCGGCTCCAGAACCGGTGACCGTTTTCGTGTAGCCAGCTTTTCAGGTCGAGATAATCCGGGCACACACTTTCAACCGTGGCCCAGAACCTGGCTGAATGATTCATATAGCGCAGATGGCTGCATTCATGTGCGATCAGGTAGTGAATCACGGGTTTTGGCGCCATCATGGTCAACCAGTTGTACTGGATGGTTCCATCCTGACAGCAATGCCCCCACTTTGAGCGGGTCTTGCGAAACACCACGTCCTTGAGCTTATGGCTCACCCCAAGCTGGCGGGCCACCTTGATGGTCTCAACCGCCATATACTCGCGCGCCTTGTCTTTTAACCATTCATTGAACATTTTCTCCAGCTTCGCTGAGCTCTTATCCCTGGTATAGATAAACAGGAAATCCCGAGTGAGTCTGATGGAGGGCTGCGCGCTGATCAGGACCACAATGGTACGGGGCCTGCCCATGAAGGACACTTCACGGCCGTCAGCAATGACCAGGCGCTGTCGCAGCTGCCTTTTTTGCTTGGCCAGTTCATCCAGAATCCAGTCCTGTTTGGAAGAAATGAAATCATATATCCACTTGGACGAGGCATATCGGGGTGCTCTTGCAATAACTTTCCCACTTTTTACGCAAATTATTAAAGATTTACGGCTGGATCGGTAAATCTCATAAGAAAAAGGTAAAGTGGATTTTAAATTGCAAATTTCACGCATATTTAAGCTTTTTTACCAAATCAGTTGATCCTGAAACCGATATTTCGAGGGCTAGGTGGAGTAAATTGCCAATTTCACCCTTTGGAAAGCCCTTGCGTTCAAACCAGAGAAGGTAGGGTTCGGGGAGGTCAATGATCATTCTTCCTTGATATTTTCCGAAAGGCATCGGGGTTTTTGCCAGTTTCAGCAACATATTCTTGTCAAAATGTGGTGAGTTCATGGAAAAACCGGCTGAAATGGCGGGAAAGTGGAGATTTTTTGCGTTTTGTGTGAGGTTTGTCAGATAAAAATGGGGAGATTGGCCCTTTTGGTGTCATGAAATGACCCATGATGTGAGCTATGAAAAGAATCCTGTAAGGCGCCATGAATGTTCGCCGATATGCCAACCATTTGGCCATGATCTTTGAAATGCCCTGTCCTTATCTATTTTCTACCTGGGGAGAATGTACGGTAATTCAGGCAACTGAAATCTTCCTGTTTTCCATCTAGCGGTAGCTAATCCGGAAAGGCAGATGCCTGGCCGCTTCAGATGGCTGGATTCCCCTCATGCCATCTTGCGCGAATGGTAGATTAAAGAAACAGGGCGCACAATAAAATTCATGCGAGCCAGGAAGTAAAGACATCTGGCACCCCAATCAGGGTGCCAGACAGGAGAAAAATCAGGCAGCTTCCAGACGGCGGTTATGCAGGATCTGGCTGACGGCATTAAGCAGGGCATTGACGGATGAGGTGACGATGTCCTCATCGATGGCAATACCGGTATAGCGTTTACCTTCATATTTAAGCTGCAGGTAGGTTACCGCATCGGCGCTGGAGCTTTGACTCAGGGCGTGTTCGCCATATTCCAGAATCTGCAGGTCCATGTCGAAGGTGCTTTCAAACGCATCCACAAAGGCTTCAAGCATGCCCGAACCCTGACCTTTGACATCAAAGGTTTGGCCTTCCAGTTCAATCTTCCCGCTAATGGTTTCATGATCAGCTTTTTCGATGGAGAAGGTTTTCAACAGCAGCGGTGAAGGCAGGTTAAGGTACTCCGCCTGAAACAATTCCCAGATCTGGGCTGGTGAAATCTCCTGGCCGGATTTTTCAGCAGCCTGCTGGACCACCCGGCTGAATTCGATCTGCAGCCAGCGCGGCAGTTGGAAGCCGTACTTGGTGTCCATCACATAGGCCACGCCACCCTTGCCAGACTGGCTGTTTACGCGGATGACGTCCTGATAGGTCTGGCCGACATCCCGGGGATCAATGGGCAGGTAGGCAATATCCCAGGTGTCCCCTTCGTCATAGGTGTCCAGGCATTTCTTGATGGCATCCTGATGAGAGCCGGAAAATGCCGTAAATACTAGGCTTCCCGCATATGGGTGGCGCGGGTGCACCTCTATCTGCGTGCATTCCCGGACGACCGAAGTAATCCTGTCCATGTCACTGAAGTTCAGTTTGGGGTCTATGCCCTGGCTGTACATGTTCATGCCCATCACGACCACGTCCAGATTCCCGGTACGTTCGCCATTGCCAAGCAAGGTTCCCTCAACTCTTTCGGCGCCCGCCATCAGGGCAAGTTCGGAAGCGGCAACTCCACAGCCTCTGTCATTATGGGTATGCAGGCTCAGGATGATGCTGTCCCGGTATTTCACCCGGCGACTGAACCACTCAATCTGGTCGGCATAAACGTTGGGCGTCGCCATCTCAACAGTGGAAGGCAGGTTGATGATTACCTTGTTGTCCACCGTGGGCTGCCACACATCGTTGACGGCATCACAGATCTCCACGGCAAACTCCAGCTCGGTACCGGTAAAGCTTTCCGGGGAGTACTGAAAGCGCCAATGGGTTTCCGGTGCTTTTTGTGCGCCCGCAAGCACCTCTTTGGCACCGTTGACAGCAATGTCGATGATGCCCTGCTTGTCCAGTTTGAACACCTGTTCACGCTGGACTGTCGAGGTGGAGTTATACATATGAACGATCGCCTGCTTGGCGCCTTTGAGCGCTTCAAAGGTCCGGTCGATCAGATGTTTGCGGGCCTGGGTCAGGACCTGCACGGTGACGTCATCGGGAATCTTGTTTTCCTCGATCAGCCACCGGACAAAGTCATAGTCAGGCTGGGAGGCAGCCGGAAAGCCGATTTCGATCTCCTTGAAGCCCACGTCCACCAGCAGGTCCCACAGCTTCCGTTTCTGGGCGACAGACATTGGCTCGATCAGAGCCTGGTTGCCGTCACGAAGGTCCACGCTGCACCAGGCCGGCGCAGTGGTGATGACCTTGTCTGGCCAGGTGCGGTCAGGCAAGGCAACGGGAGTGAAAGCCTTGTATTTGCGGTGGTCGTACTTGTTCACGATAGCCTCTTTCTTTCAGGGTTGGTGGTTGTTTTGCGTGTTGCTTTCTGTAGTTGCCTGCTGTGGTTACTACAGACGGCGTAGTGTACAGGAAGCTGAAGAGCAAATTATTGCGAATATCACAATAAATGTGGCAATATCGGCATAAAATTTTAAATAAATTATATAAATTAGCATATATAGCTTATTTATAGCGGAGGTGTAATAGATACAAGAGGCAAGAGACAAGATGCAAGGGGTTCAGCTCAGAAAAGCTGATTTAGTGGCTTTACCGCAAAATTATCCGATTCCCTGTGAGTAAATCGCGCACTAAATATCCAGAAAGCAACCCCCTGCATCTTGTCTCTTGCCTCTTGGCTCTCAAAAAATCATGGAACTGGACCGAATAGACAAGCGTATCCTGCGCGAACTGCAGGCCAATGGGCGGATCAGCAACCAGCAACTGGCTGACAAGGTGGGCCTGTCGCCATCCCCCTGTCTGCGACGCGTCAAGCAACTGGAGGATGAGGGCTACATCGAGGGTTATGTGGCACTGGTGAATGCCTCCAAACTGGGCCTGAAAATGCTGGCCCTGATTCAGGTTCGTATGGACAGGCATACCCCGGAGCGCTTCGAGCAATTTGAAAGGGCTTTGCGTGAATACCCGCAGGTGCTCGAATGTGTGCTCATCACCGGCCAGACCGCTGATTACCAGGTCAAGGTGATCGTTGCGGATATGGAAGAGTATCAGGACTTCCTGCTCAACAAGATAACGCCGCTGGCAGGCGTGTCGGATGTTCATTCCAGTTTCATCCTGCGGCAGGTGATTCATACAACGGCCGTACCTATTCCGGAGTTGATATAGCCGTTGATCCAACCATGGGTCAGACTCGGTGTCGGGGGCTATTTGAGGTAGAATCCCAGTCCCCGATTCTGAGACAGGTGAGCTTGTGAGTAGCATTTTTACCAAAATCATCAACAGCGAAATTCCCGGCCACTTTCTCTGGGAAGACGATCTGTGTATTTCCATCATGACCATCATGCCGATCAAGGATGGCCATTGTATGGTGATCCCCAAGCAGGAAGTGGATCACTGGGATGACGTGCCCGAGGACACTGCCAGGCACCTGATGTCCGTCAGCCAGAAAATTGCCAAAGCCGTGAAGGCCGTCGTGCCCTGTCGGCGAATTGGTGTTTCCATCATTGGTATAGAGGTCCCTCATACGCACATCCATCTCATGCCGATGGACAGCACCGCTGATATGGATTTCAAAAATGCGCGGGAAGTCTCTCAGGACCAGCTGGCAGACATGGCAGCAAAAATCCGCCAGGTATTGCTAGGGCAGAGGTATGCCCAGGCACAACTGTCAAATCGGGCAGGCTGACGTTTGACTGCCAGGGATACTTTATACGCCAGTGGAATGCCGCTGGGCAGTTTCGTGTTCGATGAAAAGGTCGTCGATGTTTTCCCTGACATGATCAATCGCTCAGTGCCGGGCTACTCCACCATCATTTCCATGATCGGCACGCTGGCTGCCCGGTATGTACAGGCGGATACCCGGTGTTACGACCTGGGTTGTTCTCTGGGTGCTGCGACACTTTCCATTCGTCACAATATTGAAAACCGGCATTGTGAAATCATTGCCGTGGATAATTCCGAGGCCATGACCCAGGGCTGTCAGTCAGCCCTGACTCTGGATGAATCGACAGTTCCCGTTACCGTGCTTTGCGAAGATATTCTGGACACAACGATTAGTAACGCGTCCCTGGTGGTAATGAATTTCACTCTGCAATTCGTGCCGTTGGAACACCGGAATACCCTGATTTCCAGGGTGTTTGCTGGAATGCGTCCAGGAGGCATGCTGATCCTGTCGGAAAAAATCCGCTTTGAGGATCCGGCCCTTGATGAGTTGTTTATCGATATGCATCACCGCTTCAAGGAGCAGCAGGGGTATTCAAAACTGGAAATCAGTCGCAAGAGAACTGCGCTGGAAAATGTGCTGATCCCCGAGACTATTGCCGAGCACGAGCAAAGGATTCGCGGCGCAGGTTTTGACACTTATGATGTCTGGTTCCAGTGCTTCAATTTTGTATCCATGGTTGCTGTGAAAGCCTGACAGACCATGCCCATGTTCGATTATTCAACGTTGCTTCCCTTGCTTGATAACAAAAAGCTGGCGCGACTGCGGGACATTCTGCCGCAGGATTTCGTCAGTGAGTTCAATCATGGGGATTTCGATGGCTGGTTGGCCGCGCTCAAGGCCTTGCCTGAGATTGTGCCTGTATCCTGGGAGCTGACTGATAAAGTGCGAGTGGGTGAAGCAGGGCAGACCACAGATGCAGAAAGGCAGATGCTCAAAGAGCAGTTGATGGCCCTGCATCCCTGGCGCAAGGGACCCTTCGAATTGTTCGGCATTCACATGGATACCGAATGGCGCTCCGACTGGAAATGGGACCGCCTTAAGGATCATGTTTCGTCCCTGGAAAACCGGGTGGTGCTCGATGTAGGCTGCGGCAATGGTTACCATTGCTGGCGCATGGCAGGCAATGGGGCCAGGCTGGTGGTTGGTGTTGATTCCCACCTCCTGTTCACCATGCAGTACTGGGCCATGAGGCACTTTCTACCAGAGCCGCCGGTGTATATTTTGCCTCGCGCCCTCGAAGCTCTGCCTCCTGAGCTGAATGCCTTTGACACAGTGTTTTCCATGGGGGTCATGTATCACCGACGGTCGCCCTTCGATCATCTTCTTGGGCTAAGGGATTGTTTGCGCCGGGGCGGGGAATTGGTGCTGGAAACCCTGGTGATTGACGGCGAAGAGGGTATGACACTGGTTCCCCAGGGACGCTATGCACGTATGCCCAATGTCTGGTTTCTCCCCTCCTGTGACACCCTGCATGAGTGGCTGAAAAAAGCAGGGTTCAAAAATATCCGGTTGGCGCATGTGTCAAAAACCACGGTGGATGAGCAACGAACAACGGAATGGATGACCTTTGAATCCTTGCCTGAAGCCCTGGACAAAACCAACCCGGCCATCACCATTGAGGGCTATCCGGCACCTGTCCGGGCAATTTTCGTCGCAGAAAAACCCTGATAACCGATTTAACCTTGTTTTACGGCCGGTTTTTCTACTACAATCCCTTTGCACTTTTTTTACACAGTTAGTACACAATCAGATTGTGCCGCCAGTGCTTTTTGGCCCTTTGTGCAGCAGGGCCGTTCATTACGTGTACTCCCGTCTGACAATAATTATAAAAGGATTCAACTGGAACCATGGCAAGACCCCTTCGAATTGAATTTCCCGGCGCCTGTTATCATGTTTGCAACCGTGGTGAAGACGGTGACCGTATTTTTCCTTCAGCAAAATATAACCAGGCCTTCCTGGAAGGCGTTGCTGATGCTGCTTCCCGGTTGAATGTGGAAGTCATTGCATACTGTCTGTTAAAAAATGAATACCACTTGCTGGTCGCCACACCTGAGGGAAATCTCAGCCGCTTCATGCGCCAGGTCGATGGCATGTATACGCAAAATTATCAGAACCTGTCAGGATATGGCGGTTCGGTATTCAAGACGCGTTACAAGTCTGTTCTTCTGCAAATTGACAAGTACCTGCTGCCTGTCAGTCGCTATGTTCACAACCTGCCCAAACAGGCAAGAACCAATCCGGTGGGATATGCCTGGTCATCACTGGGAATCTATCTGAACAAACAGAAGGCCCCGGCCTGGCTGAATACCAGAACCCTCCTGGATTTACTGCCAGCAGGCCCCAGGCCGGCAGCACGCTATGCAGGTTATATCAACGATGGCGTCGATAAGCAGACTGCGCATTTTTACGGCAAGAAAAACCTGTTGTCTGTCATGGGAGATAAAAAGTTCAGTCAGCGTGCCAGAACACTGCAGGCATCCGGTGGGGTCAGGGGTAAATCCAGGGGCCCCCAGGCAAAATTGCGCCCATCCATTCGCAAGGTGGTTGGCGAAGTGGCAGCTTTCTATAAAGTAACCGAGAAAAGCATTTACCAGGCCGCCCGTGGCCCTGGATCAAAGAATCTCCCGCGTTGGGTCGCCATGTACCTGTGCCAGGAGGTTGGCGGCGTCACGTTGCAGGAGATTGCCGTCAAGTTCGGGCTCAAGCGATACGGCACCGTTTCCACCACCATCGGTAAACTGAAGCAGGAATTTGCCGACACTCCGAAGTGCCTGGGACAGGTTCGCAAGTTGCGAGACAAGCTGTCAGCCTGATCAGGGGCTTTTGTCGGGTTAGAATAACGCTTGTTTTTCCATATCGGGGCTTTACACTCGCGGTGAGTGTCCTGAAGGCTTGATGGATTTATGAGTGTTGTAGAAAAGGCAGGAAAAGCGGATCGCCACCTGGAACTGGGTGCTTTCCTGCGAGAGCTGGAAATTGCTGGACGCATCAGCCCGTCACAGAAAGATGAGGTGTCTTCCAGACGCCGCAGTGGTGCCCAGCAACGGGAAAACCTGCTGGTCTATCTGGCCAACCTGAAACTCCACGACCAGAAAAACCCGGGCAAGATTCTCAGTCTTGAAGTCCTGACCCGGTTTCTTGCCGAGATGGCCGGGCAGGAATACTTCCATATAGATCCCTTGAGTATCGATGCGGCTAAGGTCACCCAGGTGATGTCGTATGCCTTTACCCAGCGGCATAAAATCATGGCTGTCGAGGTAACACCTGAAGTGGTGACCATTGCCAGTGCTGAACCCTTTGTGTCCGGCTGGGAAGCCGATCTCGAACATGTCTTGCGCAAATCCATCAGGCGGGTGGTTGCCAATCCCCTGGAACTCCAGAAACTCACAGAAGAACTTTACCGGCTGGCCGCGTCCATTGATCTGGCCAAGTCTGGTGGCACTTCCTCAAGCACAGGTATCACCAACCTCGAACAGATGCTGGAGCTGGGGTCCCTGAAAGACCCGGAAGCCAATGACCAGCATGTGGTGAGGATCGTCGACTGGTTATTGCAGTATGCGTTTGATCAGCGAGCCAGCGATATCCACATTGAACCGCGGCGAGAGGTGGGCAATGTCCGGTTTCGTATAGATGGCGTTCTTTACACTGTATACCAGATTCCCATGCAGGTGATGAACGCTGTGACCAGCCGCCTGAAAATCCTCGGGCGTATGAACGTGGCGGAAAAACGCCGTCCACAGGATGGGCGTCTGAAAACCAAAAGCCCCAAGGGCAACGAGGTGGAGTTGCGCCTGTCGACCTTGCCAACCGCTTTTGGTGAAAAAATGGTCATGCGTATTTTTGATCCTGATGTCCTGCTGAAAACATTCGCCGAGCTGGGCTTTGATGACAGCGATATTGCGCGCTGGAACGACATGATCAACAAGAAAACCGGCATCATTCTGATCACGGGTCCAACCGGCAGTGGCAAGACCACGACGCTGTATTCGACCTTGAAGACCCTGGCCACCAAAGAGGTTAATGTCTGTACGATTGAAGATCCCATTGAAATGGTGGAATCCAGCTTCAACCAGATGCAGGTGCAGGAAAATATCGACCTGACATTTGCAGACGGGATCAAGGCGCTGCTGCGCCAGGACCCTGACATCATTATGATCGGGGAGATCCGGAATTTTGAAACCGCTGAAATGGCCATACAGGCGGCCCTGACCGGACACCTGGTGCTGTCGTCACTGCATACGAATGACGCCCCCTCTGCGATTACCCGGCTGCTTGAACTGGGCGTTCCCTCCTACCTCATCAAGGCCACGCTGGTCGGCGTGGTGGCGCAGCGCCTGGTCCGAACATTGTGCCCACACTGCAAGACTCCGGCTGAGCCGGACGAGGCCGTATGGAAAGCCTTGATCAAACCCTTCAATGCGCCGATGCCCGAAACCGTGTATGAACCGGTTGGCTGTCTTGAATGTCGGGAAACCGGATTCAAGGGCCGACAGGGTTTGTTTGAAGTCATGCCTTTCACTGAAACCCTGCAGGCCTATTCCGAGGACAGTGGCGACCTGCCCAAACTGCAGCGTGAGGCCTTCAAGGAAGGTATGCGCAGCCTGCGCCTGAGCGGGGCGCAGAAAGTCGCGGCAGGGCTTACCACCATGAATGAAGTGTTGCGTGTTACCCCGGACTCCCGACAAGGGTGAAAGTGGCAAGCCCATGAAGATCCTGGTTATTGGTCCCTCCTGGGTGGGTGATATGGTCATGGCGCAAAGCCTGTTCATTACCCTGCAGCAACAGCATCCCGGTTGTGAAATTCAGGTTCTGGCGCCGGCCTGGTGTGAAGATTTGTTAAGGTTCATGCCACAGGTCAGTGGTGCCATTGACATGCCGGTTGGGCATAGTGAACTCGCGCTGGGGAAGCGCCGGGCATTGGCGAATAAACTTCGACAGGAGAATTTTGATCAGGCCATCGTCCTGCCCAATTCATTCAAGTCAGCCTTGATTCCCAGGTTTGCCGGCATTCCGGTGCGCACCGGCTGGCGAGGAGAAGCCCGAGGCTGGCTGCTCAATGACTGTCGTCGACTGGACAAGCACCGATATCGCCTGATGATAGAACGCTTCATCGCACTCGGCCTTGAGCCTGGCGCCAAACTGCCCGTTCCCTTGCCCCATCCTGCGCTGTCAGTGGATGCTCATGATGCTGAAACGCTCACGAGAGACATGAGTCTGAACACATCCATGCTGACGCTGGTGTTGTGTCCGGGGGCAGAGTTTGGTGAAGCCAAGAAATGGCCTGCCGAACATTATGCTGCTGTTGCAGCCGCCTGGCTGGAAAAAGAAGGGCAGGTCTGGATTATGGGCAGTACCAACGACTCCCCGGTTGCAGAACAGATTCTCAAGGGCCTGGAGCCGGAGCACCACCGGCACTGTGTCAATCTGTGCGGCAGAACTACACTCGCCCAGGCCATAATACTGATGGCGAGGGCGGATCAGGTAGTCAGCAACGACTCCGGTTTGATGCATATTGCAGCGGCACTGTCTCGTCCGCTCACTGTTATCTACGGATCAACCTCGCCCGGGTTTACGCCGCCGCTTTCCGACAAGGTGTCGGTTGTTTCCCTGGAACTGGAATGCAGTCCCTGCTTCAAGCGAACCTGCCCGTTGGGTCATGGCAATTGCCTGAAACAGCTTTCGCCGGGGCTGGTTTTTGATGCCATGGGCAAGCTGGGGGCACCATGAAGCTGGCAATGGTATTGTTCAACTGGTTCCCGCATGGTGGACTGCAACGTGATTGCCGGGGCATTGGTGAAACCCTGGTGGCAAGAGGGGCCAGCTGTGATGTGCTTTGCATGAGCTGGGAAGGTCCGGTACCCGAAGGAATGAGGCCTGTAATTGTCGAATCTGCCGGAGGCAGCAAGGTTGCCAGGCGCCGGGCATTTGCCGCCTTTGTCCGTCAGCATCTGTCCGAGAATCAGTACGATATGGTTCTGGGTTTCAATCGTGTCCCCGGCCTGGATTTTTATTATGCCGCCGATACCTGTTTTGCCTGGAAAGCGTACAGGGAAAGGTCCTGGTGGTATCGCCTGACACCACGCTGCCGTCAGTACCTGGCATTTGAACGCGCAGTCCTGAACGGTAATGCTGAAACCAGGATTCTTCTGTTATCTCCCCTTCAGCGGCAGGAATATCTGTCTTTTTACCCGGATGCTGAAAACCGCATGGTTGACCTGCCGCCAGGCATTGAAAGAAGAATGGCGGCAAATGATGAGGCGCATGCGCTTCGCCAGTCTCTGCGGCACGAGTTCAGGATAAAGGATGAACAATTGCTTGTGCTGCAGGTGGGATCCGGGTTCAGAACCAAGGGCGTTGACCGTTCACTCAGAGCCGTAGCAGCACTGCCGGATTCTTGCAAAAGCCGCGTGCGACTGTTTGTCGTGGGGCGTGACAAGGCCGAAAAATATATGCAACAGGCCGCCAGTCTGGGGATAGAATCATGTGTCACATTTATTTCTGCCAGGGATGACCTGCCCAGGTTTTACCAGGGCGCTGATGTGCTGCTGCACCCGTCGCGCAAAGAAAGTGCCGGGATGGTAATTCTTGAAGCCATCGTAGCCGGACTGCCGGTGCTGACCACGGCATCCTGCGGTTATGCCTTTCATGTAAAGCAGGCAAATGCCGGTTTGGTTGTAAAGGTGCCGTTTCGCCAGGAAGCCCTGAATCAGGCATTGGCAGAAATTCTGGAAAGCCCCCAGCGGCCAACCTGGCAGGAGAATGGACGGCATTATGGGCGCACAGCCGATCTCTATGACATGCCTGTGCGTGTGGCGTCGATGGTGGAGGACTGGATCAGGGAGAAAGCCGGGGGTGCTTGATACGATGTTTGTCAGGGAAGATATCAGGGAAGTCATTGGAGATCAGGATCCCTTTAGCTATTTTGCGCAGCTGGATGGCGAAGTATTCCGGGCATTGGAGTCCCGACGTACGTTTGCTGTTGAACTCTCGGGAAAAAAGTATTTTGTAAAATTTCATCGCGGCACGACCTGGAAGGAAGTGTTCAAGAATCTTCTGCAGTTAAGATTACCGGTTGTCAGTGCCAGGAATGAGTGGCGGGCCCTGACCCGTTTGCAGGACCTGGGCATCAAGGTGCCCGTCATTGCCGCCTATGGCAGACGGGGCTTGCTACCGACAACCTGTGAGTCCTTTATTGTCACCGAGGACATCGGAACCCAGCAAAATCTGGAAGATCTGACCCGCGATTGGTCAGCATGCCGGCCTGACTTTGGTGAAAAGCTTGCCCTGATCAGGGAGGTTGCCCAGGTCAGCCGCAAAATGCATGAACATGGCATTTGCCACCGTGATTTATATATCTGCCATTTTATGCTCAAGGGCATGCTTGGAAACCGTCTGACGCTTATCGATTTACATCGTGCCCTGATAAAGGCCCGATTGCCCAGGCGCTGGATCGTCAAGGATGTTGGCAGTCTGTATTTTTCCGCCATGGATATCGGCCTGACCAGGCGTGATCTGCTGCGCTTTATCCGCTGGTATGCCAATGCTCCACTGAAACGGGCTTTGGGTGCTCAAGGCGACTTCTGGCGGCAGGTCGAGCGACGGGCCCGTCAGCTCAAGGCCAGGCATGGTTGATCCGGACAGATCAATTGATGCGATAAATCACAATGGCATCATTTCGCTTGTTGGCGAAGTGAGCCACTTCCTGCAGACCTGCCTGCATTGAAGCCAGTTCGCGTGCCTCAGCATCGCGGTGTGACAATGCCAGTATCAGGAAATGCTTTCCGGCGGTGGTGCCAAGTGTGACGAGAGGATCTGTTTCTACTTGGTCGTAGTCACTGACCAGGCCTGTAAAGTAAGCCAGGGCATAACTATTGGTCTGCACCATACTGTCTGCCGGAACATTGGTTTGGGTCCAGTCTATTGCGTCTTCAATGTACTGTTTCGAATAACCGAAGCTGACCAGGCTGTCCACGGTGAAGTAGAACAGGGCAGCAGCAAACAGTTTGTTGAACAAGGGCAGACGCAGCTGTGCTCTGGCGGAGACATACAACTGATCCAGATACCGGGGAAGCAGCACAAGCACCATCAGGGCGGACATCACAGCATAGCGGGATGTCAGGAATTGCATGATGCAGACAAACAGCAGCAGGGTGAACAGGCTGCCGCCCAGGAAAAATAACCACGGCCAGCGGGCACTCTCCTCCGGTTGGGTCTTGTACCTGTAAGCCCAATAAAGTGTCAGCACGGCAAGCCCGTTGCCAAGTGCATCAGCCAGATTGGCCAGTACGCTATACAGAACACCAAACAAAAGTACCAGCAACCCCTTGCCGGTAAACGGCGCCAGTTGTGATGACAGGTGATAGGACAGATTGCTGCTGTCAGCGGCGCCAAGAATGGTCTGCGTGAAATCAGTCAGCAGTGGGAGGTACCAGCGGTAGGCAAACCGGAATACATCCACCAGGTGAATGCCTGCCAGTGAAAACACCAGCAGGGCTCCTGTCAGGCCAACGATGCCCAGAATGCCAAGCGGCATTAGTTTATACAGGCGTTGCTTCATCGTGTCCTTGCCGGACATAAGCAGTGCAAAGGGGGAAAGCGCCAGAAGAAGCAGGCCTTCCAGGCGAAAGAAGACCGCGGTGATCATGGCAAGCATCCAGCCTACGGCATTCATCCAGTGCCCGGACCGATGAAAGCGAATCAAATGTATTAATGCCGACAGGCAGCAGGCCCAATAGAAAAAATCCCTGATCAGTTCGTAACGCATTTCATTGATGGTCGGATAAACCAGGATGATCGCTGCAGCAAAAAACGGAATCCGTTCTCCGTGATGACACTCTGCACATAAGGTAATGAAGGCCCACGTTAAAAGTGCGCAGGAAAGCATGTTGAGCAGGTGGGCGCTAGCCAGGGTATCCAGCGGGAGGAAACTGTTAGTGATGGCGATCAATGCGGAATAACCATACCAGCCATAGGCAGACAGCATTGCCTCCAGTCCTGACTGGTTATACAGGTCAGCAGCCTTCAGGTAGCTGAAAGCATCGTCATTGGGGATGGGATGGCTGGCTATGACGATGAGGGAAAACAGGCAGCTCAGGATAACGGCGGTTATCCGGATGTCCCATGATTGCCAATTTTGCAGGGTTGCCTTCATTGCGTCTTCTGTTCAGGAATGTGCCAGTTGTAAAGCTGCCGTCTTGTAGCCGGACAAGAATCGCTTGATGTCTTGATGATCCAGGTCGAGCTTACCGCAAAAACGGGTAACAGAGTCATTGGCCATCGCCAGCGTAACAGGGCCTGTATGTTCACGGAAACCGGTCGGGTCAGCGATGGCGAACGTCTCATCTTTTATAAGCAGTTGCTGTGGTTCCAGCTCCAGACAGGTAAAGCCGCTGTGCGTCAGCATTGCCAGAAACTGTGCAAGGGCTTCCAGGGGAAGCTCTGCGGCATTTCTGACGGCAAGCGATTCACCTGCAGGCATGAAATACGTCATGGCTGACTGTCTGCTGGCAGGAATGCGAAAAAAATTATCGACGGTAATACATGGAATTGATTTTGCCCGCATGGCTTTTGACAGGTAGTCCAGGTTTTTGGCCTGATGACGCTGGTAAAAGCGTTTGCCGATTTGTCCGGGGAATTTTTTCAGGTAAAGCCCGTCAGCCAGTAAATAGTCGGTCACACCGTCTTTCTCTGTCAGACGGGTTGCACCTTCAAGCATCTGCTGAAATTGCGTGGTAGTGAGTCGATGATTGGGTGTTTTGATGTGTATGTAAGGACTTTCCGGCTTCCCCCCTGGTTGGGTCTTGAAGCGTTTATGCATCCAGAGATATTGGGCAGGATGGCGGCGTACAGCCTGCTCGATTGTGCGATTGATAATGACAGCGTCATCCAGATCACTGCCCGTTGGAAAAGCAGGCGGGAACGGTGAGAGTTCAATCTCATAACGCGTGCTGCCGGTAATTCTGTGCTGCCTGATAAGGAACACGGCGGAATGGTTAATGTTGGCAAACCGGCTGGCGGCATTGATGGTCGCGGCCTGCTGGCCAAAAAACGGAGCATAGACCGCATGTTTGGGGCCATAGTCCTGGTCGGGGGCGTACCAGAGAGTGTGCCCCTGTTTAAGATGTTTGTACGCACCACGAATATCGAAGCGGTCGAAAATTGCAGTGCAGTTGCTTAAACGCCCCCGCAGCATAAAGGCATCAAACAGGGGATTGTTGTGGGGTCTGTATGTTGCCGCAACCGGATGCACTGCATTGAGAAAAAATCCACCAAGATCGAGCGTGGAATAATGGGCACCAAGAAGGAGAACGCCGCGTCCTTCAGCTCTTGCAGCATTGAGTTGCTCAAGACCGATGAAATTGACGTGTTTGAGATACCAGTCAACCGGCTTGAGCCAACAGGAGGCGGTCTCGATCAGACCAATGCCGTTTTCCCTGAAGGTGTCTTTGACAAGTTGCGCCCTGGCTTGAGAGTCGAGTTCAGGAAAACAGCGTGCAATGTTGATTTCAGTGATATAGCGACGCTCCCGCCCAAACAGCCAGGTGAGGTATCCCAGTATGCTGCCAAGCTGCAATTGCAGCCTGTAAGGCATCCATGCTGCCAGACTCAGCAGGGCAAGGCCCAGCCAGGTGGGCCAGTATCCGGGATGGAGGAAGTTACTGAATGGTGGCGGTTTCTGCATAGACTACCAGGCTGTGTCAGCCCTGTTCTTGTTGAGCGGGATTGTAACACCATCAGCAATCAGCAAGCCCTATGGTATGATAGCCGCCTCTTTTTGATGGTGGTTGCAGAGACAAGATGAAACTGGATTGCCCCAAGTTTGATTCGGCCCGTGTACTGGTGATTGGTGATGTCATGCTTGATCGCTACTGGCAGGGGGCAACCTCCCGGATCTCGCCCGAAGCACCTGTTCCCGTGGTGAAGATACAGACTGCAGAGGATTCGCCAGGCGGTGCCGGCAATGTGGCTCTGAATATTTCGGCACTGGGTGCTGCCGCTACCCTGGCCGGGCTGGTCGGTCAGGACGAAGCCGGGCATGAACTGGAAAACCGCCTTACGGCTGCCGGCGTGCGCTGCCAGTTTTCCCGCATTGAAGACAAGCCCACCATCACCAAACTGCGCGTGGTGAGTCGTCACCAGCAACTCATCCGCCTGGATTTCGAAGAATCTTTTGCCGTTGATGATGCCAGGACACTGAATGCCAGTGTTGCGTCATTGCTCATGAATACTGATGTTGTGGTGTTGTCCGACTATGCGAAGGGTGCACTGGCTTGTGTCAGTGAACTTATCGCTCAGGCTCGTGAAGCCGGCGTCAAGGTGCTGGTGGATCCCAAGGGAAGCGATTTCAGTATTTACCGCGGTGCAACGATTCTGACACCCAACCTGCAGGAGTTTGAGCACATCAAGGGCCCCTGTCACAGCGAAGAAGCACTGGTGGATAAAGGCCGGGAGCTGCTGACAGAGCTTGAGCTTGAAGCATTGCTGATCACACGTGGTGAGCACGGCATGAGCCTGATCCGGCTTGATGAACCCGAACTGCATATTCCTGCCCGAACCCGTGATGTCTTTGATGTCACTGGTGCAGGGGACACGGTTATCTCTGTGCTGGCTTCGTCCTTGGCTGCTGGTACGCCATTGCCAGAAGCTGTTGCCTTGTCAAATATCGCAGCGGGCCTTGCCGTGTCCAGGCTGGGTACTGTTGCCGTCAGCGGTCCTGAACTGCGTCGGGAGGTTCAGCGAGACAGCGGTGCTGATCGCGGTGTCATGAGTCGTGAGCAATTGGCGCTGGCAGTGGCTGATGCCCGTGCCCATGGTGAAAAAGTGGTGTTCACCAATGGCTGTTTCGACATTATTCATGCCGGCCATGTGGGTTACCTGGCCGAGGCCAGAAAGTGCGGAGACCGCCTGGTCGTCGCCATCAATGGTGATGATTCAGTGCGGCGCCTCAAAGGTGAGGGGCGCCCTATCAATCCCGTAGAACGGCGTATGGCGGTGGTGTCCGGTCTTGAATCCGTGGATTGGGTGGTTTCCTTTCCGGAGGACACGCCTGAAGCGCTGCTGGAAGTGATCAGGCCTGATTGCCTGATCAAGGGTGGAGATTACGGTATTGACGGTGTGGTTGGTGCTGATATCGTCAAAGCCTATGGCGGTGAGGTGAAAGTCCTGTCATTTCTGGACAACTGTTCCACCTCGGCGATCGTGGAAAAAATCCAGGGTGACAAATCCTAGCCAGCGTCGGTCACTTCCCGTGCCAGGCGGACATTTTGTGCCAGGTGCCCGGGATTGATTGTTCCTACGATTACCGAATCTATCCCTTTTGTCCTGAACAGGAGCTCCATACTGTCCTCAATGGAGCCTGCATGTCCGCTCATCAATCCTTTCTTCACCAACACGCCCTTGCCATGCTCAGAGGCAAAATCGAGTACAGCCTGGTCCCGCTGTTCCATGTTGTAGGTGATCATGACCACATCCAGCAGTGATGCTGCAAGGACGCCACCGGCAAGGGATTTGGTGGACATGCCGATGGCGCGGATCATTCCCTGATCCTTGCACTGCTTGAGCATGCCCACGCAATCGCTGTGCATCAGAATGTCTTCATCATTGCCGTCTGAATGGATCAGGACCAGATCCAGGTAGTCGGTATTCAGCCGTTTCAGGCTACGCTCTATGCTGGCCCGGGTGTGTTCGGCGCTGAAATCAAAGCTGGATTGCCCTGCCTGGAACTCCTCACCCACCTTGGTGGCGATGACCCAATCCGGCCTGTTTTTCAGCAATTTTCCCAGACGCTCTTCGCTATTACCGTAGGCCGGTGCGGTGTCGATCAGGTTTAACCCCAGTTCCCTGGCCTGTGCCAGCAGGGCAGATACCGCCCTGTCATCCGGAATGATGAAGCTGTCAGGGTATTTCACGCCCTGATCACGTCCGATCTTGACTGTTCCCAGGCCAAGAGCGGAAACCTCTATATCCGTGCCGCTGATCTTTCGGAGAAAGGCCATGCTCAGAGACCCTCCCAGGGCGTGCCGACAACCTCTGGCCGGTCAAGATAGTCCGGTGTCCTGTCGTCGGAAAAACTGGTCGGACTTACGCCTGAATTGGCCAGCATATCCAGAATATGGTTGGCCATGTTGGGCGACAGTGTCAGCTTGGTGGGCCAGGCAACCAGGTAATTATGATGGGTGCTGACATGGAAATCATCAGGTCGTTTTCCTCCCGGCTGCCGGGCTTCAGCGCGGTCAATCCTGAGGGTGTCCCAGTGGGCCTGTGAAAAATCGCACCAGGGAAAGAGTTCCGCCAGTTTCTTTTTGCCGGCTGCCATCAACGTTTCATCATCCATGTGCGCTCCCTGTTCGGCCAGTTCACCACCCAGATACCAGACCGGTTTGCCGCTGGCGTTGCGATGACTGGTAACAGTGACTTCCGGCGTCATACTCAGTTTTTCAGACACGCAATGTACAAACAGGGGCGTCTCAATATCATGCTGCACCATCAGCATGCCCAGAGGGCGGCGCTGCATGGGGGCACAGTCCAGTTTGAAGCGTTTCAGCAGCGTATCGTTGCCTCCACCGCAGCAGAAAATGTAACGACTGGCTTCAACACGCTCGCCATTACTGAAGGCAAGACCGCTGATGTCTCCTTCGGCATTCGATTCAAGACGTGCTTCATCCCAGTTAATCCTGTAGAGGCAGTCCTGGAAACGGCTGGCCAGGGTTTGCAGCAGGGAGGGGACATCCAGGACGATATCCTGCAACTGGTACAACGGCCCCTGGATGTTGCCCCTGAAAAACGCAGGAAAATCAGCAGCTGCCACAGTGCTGACACGTCCTTCAATCGCCTTGCTGCCCAGGAAGGCATTCAGACGGGAGCGCAGGCTTTCCCTTGGCCACATGTAATAGGATTCAGACAGCAGGTTGCAGCCCCTGAGATCCACGTCTCCTTCTCCTGCCAGACATTGCTTCCAGTGCGCCGGCATGTTGGCAATGGTGCTGCTGGCACCGGTGTGTTTACCACCCAGGGCATACTTGATGCCGCCATGAATCATGCCCTGACTGGCAATGGACTGACCGGCACCCAGGGCGTCCTGCTCAAACAGCCAGGCGGCATATCCTGCATTGCGCAGACGATTCAATAGCCAGAGTCCGGCAATGCCGCCACCGATGATCAGTACGTCAGTTTTCAGGGTTTGCACCATTGGATGTTTGTGCACGTGAACAAAGCGTGACAGTATAAACAGGTGCCGGTTAAAGCGGAAATGCACCGGCATCAGCATCAACTTGGCACAGGCAGTATCGGGTGAATCCCGGTCAGGGTGAATGTGAACCGATTCTTGTATTCCTGCTTACTTTACCTGGCGACACCCTTCATCGTCATCCGCTTGCTCGTGCGTGCTATTCGTGCACCTGCTTACCTTAAACGGTGGTCTGAGCGTTTTGCCTGGTATGGTGGCCCGGCCCGGAAGCCGATCGATATCATCATCCATGCGGTATCCGTTGGCGAGGTGCATGCAGCGCTGCCACTGATTCGTAAATTGCCTGGTCAGGACGCAGCCCTGCGAATTTTGGTCACCACAATGACGCCAACCGGTTCAGCCAGGGTCATGGCGTTATCAGAGGATCGAATCGACCATGTGTATTTGCCCTATGACCTGCCTGGTGCGGTTAACCGGTTTCTGAATCACTGGCAGCCGAGGGTCCTGGTGATTATGGAAACCGAGCTTTGGCCAAACCTGATACATGCCTGCAAGCGTCGTGGTATCCGGACTTTTGTGGCCAGTGCCCGGCTATCAGAGAAATCAGAGGCTGGCTATGCCAGGTTCAACCCACTGGTAAAACATATGCTGGCTGAGCTCGATCGAGTCAGCACCCAGTCCGAAGCTGACAGCAAGCGGCTGCAAAATCTCGGTCTGCCTGAACCGCGGGTGGTCGTGACCGGCAACCTCAAATACGACATGGATCTGGACAAGGTTCAGCTGGATCAGGCCCGGCGGGACAAGGCGACTCTTGGCGGCAGGCCGGTACTCATCGCCGCCAGTACCCGGGTGCTGGATGGTGTGGTTGAAGATCACAAGGTGCTGGAAGCCTACCGCCTGCTGCAGCTGTCTCACCCGGAATTGCTACTGGTGCTGGTTCCCCGCCATCCGGAGCGTTTCAATAATGTATACACACTGATCAGTGAACATGGATTGAAGGCTGTTCGCCGCAGCCAGGGACAGGTTGTGGAACAGGAGCACCAGGTACTGCTGGGCGATACCATGGGTGAAATGGCTTATTTTTACGGACTGGCGGATGTGGCTTTTGTTGGCGGGTCGCTGGTGGACACCGGGTGCCAGAGCATTATCGAGCCGGCTGCCCTGGGGCTGCCGGTGATCACCGGACCTTCACTGTTCAATTTCCAGGCGGTGAGTGAAGCTCTGCAGGAGGCAGGCGGCATGACCGTGGTGACAAACGAAGATGGTCTTGCCGCTACCGTGAAAACCCTGCTTGAGGAACCGGCCCTGTGTCGGACCATGGGGGACGCTGCATCAAGGGTGGTAAAGGCCAACCAGGGCGCGGTTGACCGTAATCTGGCCATCATCAGCGAACTGCTGGCTTCAGCAGCTCGCTGACGGCCACGTTTACTGCAGCCAGTTGTTCAGGTCGATGATGTCCTGGGGGCTAAGTACGCCTGCTGACTGTTTCAGGTTAAGCGTGTTGATGATGTAGTTGTATCGGGCGTTGGCGTAATCACGACGGGCCTGGAACAGGGTGCGTTGGGCCAGCACCACGTCAACCACGTTACGGGTGCCCACTTCTGCCCCCACTTCAGTAGCTTCAAGGGCGCTTTCCGCAGAAATAATAGCCTGGGCCCGGGCCTGCACCGCCAGCACATCGGTTTCAACACTGCGATAGCTGTTGCGGGTGCTCTGGGTAATGTCGCGGCGGGTTTTCATCAATGCTTCTTCACTGGCGTCGCGTGTGTAATACGCCTGACGCTTGCGGGCACTGTTCAGGCCACCGGCAAAAATGGGATAGGAAAAGTTCAGGGTAATGTTTGAACGCTCGGATGCCACACCCGGGAAGAAACTGAAGGGGTTGGCGGACTGGTTCCAGGCGTAGCCGGCATTGATTTCCAGCGTTGGAAACATGGCAGCCCTGGCAGATTTGGCATCATCCTTCTTGGCTTCAAAGTCGTACTCGGCAGCCTTGATGGACAGATTGCTGTCCATGGCGATACCTACCCATGCTTCCAGAGTCTGGGGGCTCAGGGAGTCAATGGGGAACTCCTCACTCAGGGACTCGAGCATATTATGGGAGCGGCCAGTAATGGCTTCGAGTGCTTCAAAGCGCTGGCTCAGATTGTTCTCTTCCACCAGTCTGTTCACCCGGGCCAGGTCGTAGTTGGCCTGGCTGTCATAGACATCGGTAATCGGAATCAGGCCCACTTCGAAGCGTTCGCGGGTCTGCTCCAGTACCTGCTCAGCGGCATCTTCCTCGGCGCGGAAAGAGGCCAGGTTGTCCTGTGAGCGCAGGACATCGAAATAGGCTGTTGCCACCTTCAGGATCAGTTGCTGTTCTGCACGGGCGAGATTGGCAGAGGCCTGCAGATCACTGTTTTTGGCAGACTGGAAGGCATACCAGGCTTCAAAATTGAGCAGGGCCTGGTTGACATTCAGGTTGTAGCCCTTGGAGTTGAAGCCGTTGGAAAAGCTGTGGGCAGCGCCAAACGCGGTGGGTACAGCCGGGCCCGAAGTATCCCGGGAGGTGCTGCCATTCACCGTGATCCTGGGCAACAGGAACGAGCGTCCCTGGGCTATGGTGGTGTGAGAGGCATTGTAGCTGGCCCGGGCCTGGCGGATTTCCGGGTCATTGTTGGCGGCAAGATCAAAAATCTGGGACAGGTCATCGGCCCTGGCGACAGTTAAAGGCAGCAATAGCACGGCAGCCGTCAGGGACAGGCTGGTTTTCAATGCAGTTTTACGCTTGCAAGCAATTCCCATGGTAAGTCTCCGAAGTATCTGGTTCGAAATCCCGTTGTCCAAAAATACGGGGTAAAAGCGTTGGCGGATGAGCTTGTTGAATCGGGCCGTCAAACGAAGCGGGCTATTGTAGCCGAAAATTGACTGACTGGTCAGTCAGTCTGTGTTTTTTTCTGCAATGTGTCAAGGGACGTCCCTGGGCCAAAACTTGCCGTTGGCGAACACGCAATCCGTTTTCCAAACGTCTTGTCAGGCTGTGCAGTGTATAGATTTTCACGGCAGGATAAAGTCCTGAATTTGGTGAAATGCCGCTTATACAGCGATTATTCAGTTTTCAGTGCAGGTCATGATATGACAACATGACTACACATCTGTCGAGATGTTGATGGCTTCTGATCCGGCACCATCCAGAAGCACAGTTATATTGAAGGATTTTCACAATACCCATGCCGGCCAATGACGCGATAAAGACAGTATTCAGTCGTCAGGATGTCTCCATTATGGAGACCAAAGCCTGTTATGCCGGGTTTCTTATCCTGGATAAACTGACCCTGAAGCATCGCCTCTATGAAGGTGGTTGGAGTGCGCCTGTTGTCAGGGAAGTGATACGCCGGCATCCGGGCGTGGGCGTCTTGTTATATGACCCTGATTTGGATAAGGTGCTAATGGTTGAGCAGTTCAGGGTAGGCTGTCTGGAAGATGCTGAAAGCCCCTGGAAACTGGAGCTTGTTGCCGGTCTGATAGACAGTGATGAGACACCGGAGCAGGTAGCTATTCGCGAAGCACTGGAAGAGGCCGGTGCCCGGATCGAGAACCTTATCCCGGTAAGCCGATATTACCTGAGCCCTGGCAGCAGTAATGAAAGCATGCAGATATTCTGCGCCCGTATAGATGGAAGAAAAGCCCCAGGGATTTATGGCCTCGATAGCGAACATGAAGATATAAGAACGGTGCTCCTGGACCGGCAGGACGCTGAACAGGCGATCAGGGATGGCCTGATTGACAATGCCATGAGCATTATTGCCCTGCAATGGTTAAGCCTGAATCTGGATAACGTCAAGGCCGTATTACAGGGAAACATTGAAAACCCCGGAAGCAGTTCAGGGTTGTAAGTGACAGGTGAATGAGAAGTTTCTGTTATTGCTGTCGTAACATACAATAAGGCAAACAAGCGTACTCCCATCGTTTGGCAGATTATGAAGATAAAAGCCTACACTATAGATTTGAGCGAGCAGATGGCCGTCTGTGATGCCAACTATATTCGTCTGCTTAAATTGCTTGGCAAGGCCCGGGTTCAAAACCCCAGGCGCCTGATCAACCTGCCACAGTTGGGAAATACGGATAGCCCCGAGCAGTTAACGGTTTGCCTGGAAGTTCTGGAAGACTTCAAATACACCAGCACAATCGTCATCAGGCAACTGGTTGCCTCCTCAGACGTCCAGAAAGAATCTTTTTATTACAATGCTCCCGAAATGGTAGTCAGGGTTTATCATGATGCCAAGACTGCGGAAGTAGTCAGTTTCCAGAATCACAAATATTTCAAGGCCATATATTCAGTACCAAACCAGTTCATGTATCAGCGTGATGAAAAGGAACAGCTCAATCTGTTTCTGGCCGAATGGCTGAACCTGTGCATTAATGAGGGATTGGGGAATCCCGAAGAGTTGCAACTGGGTAAACTGACCTGCCTCTAGATGAGGTGAAGGTTTGCAAGAGCCAGGGAAATAAAGAAGTAAAAAGAGAGCAATAACATTGGCTGACGCTCGCCAAAACAAGAATATTCGTCTGGTGCAGATTACAGATGCTCATCTGTTTGCTGACAAGGGTGTAATCTTTGATGGTCTCAACACCTTTGAAACCCTGAAAGATGTAATTCAGCTCATCCGGAAGCAGCAGAGTGAGATCGATTGCCTGCTGTGCACCGGTGATCTTACCCAGGATTCCAGCATGGAGGCCTACAGGCATTTTCTTGAGGCTGTCTCTGTGTTTGATGCTCCGCAATTGTGGATACCGGGGAACCATGACACCCGCAGCCAGATGCAGCAGATTCTGCCGCCAGGCACAGAATTCCTGAAGCGTTCAATCCAGCTGGAGAACTGGCGGGTGATCATGCTTGATTCCAGTGTTGAGGGCGAGGTTTATGGCAGGCTGGCCCCCAAAGAGCTTGATGACCTGGAAATGGAATTGGCCGACTGTGAGCGTAACAGCCATTATGCCCTGGTTTGCCTCCATCATAATTGTCTGCCCGTGAGTGCTGCCTGGCTGCAACAGCACAGTCTCAAAAACAGTGACGAATTTTTTGCGATTCTGGACAGGTATAGTCTTGTTCGGGGAGTACTCTACGGGCATATCCACCAGGCCCTGGATGCTCAGCGTGGAGACATGAAAATCATGGCGTCGCCATCCACGTGCATACAGTTCCACCCCACAAATGATCATTTCACCATCGATAACAAGAATCCCGGCTATCGCTGGATAGAACTTGGCGCTGACGGAGAGATCACCAGCGGTGTCGAGCGCGTGGATGAGAAATCCTACAACATCGACTTCTCCAATACGGGTTATTGATCTGCAAACCTGCCCGGGTGCCTGTCGTAGTACAGGGAGAAAAACGGGGCGAGATAACAGGAAAAAATCCCTGTTTTTTAATTTTTGGCTTACACCCGGGCGACTGTTCCGTCGTATAATCCGGCCATGAATTCGAGCCTGCCGCTTATCATTTACATACACGGATTTAACAGCTCACCTGCCTCTGCAAAAGCCCAACAATTTATCGCTGCGAGTCAGCAGCGTGCCGACATTTCCCTGGAAGTGCCGGAGCTGCCTCATGATCCGCGCATGGCGATTGAAGCTCTGGAAAATCTGGTGAAAGACGCCAGGGCCGGTGTGCATTTACTGGTTGGCAGTTCGCTTGGGGGTTACTACGCTACCTACCTGGCTGATAAACACGGCTGCCGCGCGGCACTGGTGAACCCGGCGGTATCGCCAGTGAAGCATTTGGGGGATGGCTTTATCGGAATGCAGAAAAACCTGTATACCGGTGAGGAATATGAATTTACCCGGGAATTTGCCGAATTTCTCGACACCCTGGATGTGGAATCACCTGTCTTGCCGGAAAATTTCCTGGTGCTGTTGCAGACCAGGGATGAGGTACTGGATTACCGTCTTGCTGTAGAAAGGTATCGCGGTTCGGTGCAGGTTGTTCAGGATGGCGGTAGTCACCGGTTCGAGAATTTCTCAAGGGTGGTTCCGGCCATCCTGGCATTTGCTGACGAGGGGGTGCTGGCGCAGGATATGCTTGAAGAGATCCGACGTTTTGTGCCTCAGCAGGATATGCACTGAGTGCAAGAACAGAATTTTTGTTGTGAGTAGCATCTATGAGTAAAGAATACACTTCAGGGTCCATTGAAGTATTGACCGGACTTGATCCGGTCAGGCGCAGACCAGGGATGTATACCGACACGACCCGCCCGAACCACCTGGTTCAGGAAGTCGTGGACAATAGTGTCGACGAGGCGCTGGCTGGTCATGCCCGTACCATTACGGTCACCCTCTTAAAGGATGGCAGTGTCGAGGTCAGTGACGATGGCCGGGGTATGCCGGTGGACATACACCCTGAGGAAAAGGTCCCGGGAGTTGAACTGATCCTGACCCGACTGCATGCTGGCGGCAAGTTCAACAGCGATAACTACAAATTCTCTGGTGGTTTGCATGGCGTTGGCGTCTCTGTGGTAAATGCCCTGTCCAGCAGCCTGGAAGTGGAAGTCAAACGCGATGGCAAGCTTCACCACATGGCCTTTGCCAACGGTGACAAGAAAAGCAACCTCAAGGTCATCGATAAAGTCGGTCAGCGCAACACCGGCACGACAGTCAGGTTCACCCCTGACCCCAAGTATTTTGATTCCCCCAATATTTCCATTTCCCGCCTGATACATGTCCTCAGAGCCAAAGCCGTGCTGTGTCCCGGCCTGCATATGATCTTCATTGACAAAACTGTCAAGGAAGACAAGGCGCAGAGTGAGGAATGGTGTTTTGAGGATGGTCTGGCTGATTACCTGATCCAGTCCACCGAAGGGTATGAAAGCATCCCCAAGGATCCGTTTGTGGGATCCAGCCAGGGTAATGATGAGGCCGTGGACTGGGCGGTGCTGTGGTTGCCGGAAGGAGGCGAATTACTGACAGAAAGTTACGTCAATCTGATCCCGACCATGTTGGGCGGCACCCACGTCAATGGTTTTCGTACCGGCATGCTGGAAGCCATCCGGGAATTCTGTGAATTCCGCAATCTGTTGCCGCGCGGTGTGAAACTGAGTTCTGAAGATATCTGGGATCGCTGCGCTTACATTCTGTCGACCAAGATGATCGACCCGCAGTTTGCCGGCCAGACCAAGGAAAAGCTCTCGTCTCGTGAAAGTGCCGTGTTTGTCGGCGGTGTGGTCAAGGATGCCTTCAGTCTGTGGCTGAACCAGCACACGGATGAAGGTGTTCAGATTGCCGAAATGTGTATCAACAATGCCCAGAGCCGTATGCGAGAGGGCAAGAAAGTGGCCCGCAAGAAAATCACTGCGGGTCCGGCCCTGCCCGGTAAGCTGGCCGACTGTACGACTCAGGATGTGGAGGCTGGCGAACTGTTTCTGGTGGAAGGGGATTCCGCCGGAGGTTCTGCCAAGCAGGCCAGAGACAGGGAAACGCAGGCGGTAATGCCCTTGCGCGGCAAGATTCTGAATACCTGGGAAGTGGATTCCGGTGAGATTCTTGCGTCGCAGGAGGTACACGATATTTCCATAGCCATCGGTGTTGATCCCGGTTCCACTGATCTGAAGACCTTGCGCTATGGCAAAATCTGCATCCTGGCGGATGCCGATTCAGACGGCCTGCATATTGCCACTCTGTTAACCGCCCTGTTCATGAAGCATTTCCCCGCACTGGTTGAAGCGGGCCATATCTTTGTGGCCATGCCGCCGTTGTATCGAATCGATGTGGGCAAGGAAGTGTTTTATGCCCTGGATGAGTCCGAGAAAAACGGTGTCCTGGATCGAATAGCCGCTGAAAATAAAAAAGGCAAACCGAACGTCCAGCGTTTCAAGGGGCTGGGTGAGATGAACCCCATGCAATTGCGGGAAACCACCATGAACAAGGATACCCGCCGCCTGGTCCAGCTGACGGTTGATCAGGCCAAAAAGACCCAGGAACTCATGGATATGCTGCTGGCCAAGAAGCGCAGCGGCGACAGAAAAATCTGGTTGGAAAAATACGGCAACCTGGCTGAATTGTAGGAAGCAGGAATAAGCATCAGGGAACTGGCGGACTGTTACCCGGTTCCTGTTGAACACTGAACATCTTAGTCACTCGGATCAAGCATGACAGATCAAATTACATTGAACGAAGAAGGCAACGAACAGATCGCTTTACGTCGGTTTGTGGAACAGTCATATCTGAATTACTCCATGTACGTCATCAATGACAGGGCGCTGCCCCATATCGGTGACGGGTTGAAACCGGTGCAGCGACGCATCGTATATGCGATGTCCGAACTGGGCCTGAAAGCCTCCGCCAAGTATAAAAAATCTGCCCGTACCATTGGTGATGTCATCGGCAAGTACCACCCTCATGGTGATTCTGCCTGCTATGAAGCCATGGTATTGATGGCGCAGCCGTTCTCCTATCGCTATCCGATCATTGATGGCCAGGGTAACTGGGGTTCGCCGGATGATCCCAAGTCCTTTGCTGCCATGCGTTACACCGAATCAAAAATGCGGGCGTATGCGGATGTGCTGCTGGCGGAACTTGGCCAGGACACCGTCGACTGGAAGCTTAACTTCGACGGTGAGCTGGAGGAGCCTGAAATACTGCCCGCCCGCTTGCCCAATGTGATGCTTAATGGCGGCAGTGGTATTGCCGTGGGGATGGCGACGGATATACCACCGCATAATCTGCGGGAAGTGACCCAGGCCTGTATCCATCTTCTGGATAATCCCAAATCGACCACTGACGATTTGATGAAGTTTGTGCAAGGGCCCGATTTCCCGACTTATGCTGAAATCATTACACCGGTTGCGGAAATCCGGGAGATGTATGAAACCGGACGGGGCATGATCAGGAGCCGCGCTGTCTATGTGAAGGAAAGCGGCGATATTGTTATCACTGCCTTGCCCTACCAGGTTTCGGGCACCAAGGTGCTTGAGCAGATTGCCAGTCAGATGCAGAAGAAAAAACTGCCGATGATTGTTGATCTGCGGGATGAGTCGGATCATGAAAATCCGACACGGATCGTGATTGTGCCCAAGTCCAACCGGATCGATGTCGATGCTGTCATGGCACATCTGTTCTCCACCACCGACCTGGAAAAAAGCTACCGGGTGAACTTCAACATGATCGGCATCAACGGCAGGCCACAGGTCAAGGGACTGGTAGCCCTGCTGGGCGAGTGGCTGGAGTTCCGCACCAACACCGTTACCCGCCGCCTTCAGCACCGCCTGGGTAAAATCACGGATCGCCTGCATATTCTGGATGCCTTGCTGATAGCTTTCCTGAATATTGATGAAGTCATTGCCATTATCCGCTATGAGGACAATCCCAAGGCAGAGTTGATGAAGCGCTTCAAACTGAGTGATCGTCAGGCTGAAGCCATCCTCGAGTTGAAACTGCGCAACCTTGCCAAGCTCGAAGAGATGAAAATCAAGGGTGAACAGAAGGACCTGGCTGCTGAAAAAGCCGAAATTGAAAAAATCCTGGGTTCCAAGGCCCGCCTGAAAACCCTGATCAAGAATGAACTGAAAGAGGATTCGGATAATTACGGCGATGATCGCCGTTCCGAGCTGGTGGTCAGGGAGGAAGCCCAGGCTTTCCGTGAAGAAGAACTGATTTCCACCGAGCCGGTCACCATCGTCCTGTCAGAAGGCGGCTGGGTCAGGGCTGCGAAGGGCCATGAGGTGGATGCATCAACCCTGGCGTATAAATCCGGCGACAAACTGAAGTTTTCAGCCCGGGGCAAGAGCAACCAGAACGCATTGTTCCTGGACTCCACGGGCCGTTCCTATTCACTGGTTGCCCACTCGCTGCCATCAGCGCGAGGCATGGGTGAACCACTGACCGGCAGGATCAAACCTCCTTCAGGTGCCACTTTCCAGGGACTGCTGATAGGCGAGCCTTCTGAAAAATGCCTGATCGCATCGGATGCAGGCTATGGCTATATCACGAAACTTGAAAACCTGGTGAGCAAGAACAAGGCTGGTAAAGCCTTGCTGTCGCTGCCCAAAGGCAGCAAGGTACTGCCGCCTGTCACCGTGAACGATATCGACAACTGTGAAGTCGTCAGTATCAGTAACGAAGGCAGGATGCTGATGTTCAAACTCTCGGAACTGCCGGAACTTCCCAAAGGCAAGGGTAACAAGATTATCAATATACCTTCGTCCCGTGTGGCGGAGCGGATTGAATACGTGGTGGCTATTGCCGTGCTCAGGGAAGGGCAGATACTTACCATTCATTCCGGCAAACGACCTATGCATTTGTCACTGACTGACCTGGAGCACTATCGCGGCGAGCGTGGACGACGTGGCAACAAACTGCCACGGGGCTTCCAGAAAGTGGATCGGGTGGAAGTCAACGACAAATAATATTCCCCGGCTGATTAGAAAAGCGGCATATTTATTCAAATATGCCGCTTTTCTGTATGCTATTCTCGGTGACAAGGTCAGAACGGAGACCGGGACCGTTGACTTCCCGGTGTGAAACCCATGTCAGATACCGAAAACCAGGACAGCCAGAACGCCGCCTTCGGCAAGCAAACGGATGCTGTCGCCTCATCCTCAGCTGAGCGTGTGGAAGGAAAGCGGCTGCATTCCAGTCTCAATATCGCCCGTCTGAACACCATGCTTGGCCAGATGACAGACGGCAGTTGCCGTATTGCCTCCTATTCCGGCACTGCACTCCAAGAGCTTGATGTCTCCCGGTTCACGGCTATCGCAGAATGCTATGTACAACTCGCTTACGAGAAGTGGCATGAAAAGTGGTCTGTTGAAACAGCCTGTAACGAGCTGCGGAAAAAACTCCAGGACACGGTGCATCAGGAAAATTTTTTAACGCTGTTGTATCACGAGGACAATGTCGTCGGGATTTGCTGGGCCAAAACCTTCACTGCACAGGGCCGCGATGATGAGGACAATCCGTTTTCCTCCCCAAGATTACAGAACAGTGCTTCCCTGGACAGGGCCTGGGCGTGGCTGGATGAACTGGCACCCACGGAAAAACTGGTCTCCATCCGAGAGCTCGGCCTGTTAAAACGTTTCAGCCATATCCGGGCACCTGTTATGTGTATACCGGCGTTTAATCAGGCGCAGGCCAGCGGTTGCAAGTATATATTTGTTCACACGCCAAAAAGTGACGAGGACAAGGCATGGTGCCGGAATATGGGTTTCGAACCGCTGTACCATATCGACGTCAACCAGGTTCTCCTGGTGCTTGCGGATTTGGAGAGCACCATCAAGGAATACGAATTCAGGGTGTTGGAATATTTTGCCAGTCGTCTGAGCGATATCATAGAGCGGGACCAGAATGTTGATGAGCTGCTGCACAGGGCAGAGCTTAACAACAATGAACGCTTGCATGTGATGCAGCGTTTAAGTGCCAACATCGCCCATGAAATGAGAACGCCGCTATCGGGTGTCAGGGCGACCATGGCCGGCGTGGAAGATTTTTTGCCAGTCCTGGTGGAAACTTACCGGAAGGCAAAAGAAGCCCTCCCGGAAAGCACCCCCAGTATCCGGGAAGAGCATCTGGCTATTCTGGCGTCAACGCCCCAGCGGATTTCACTGATGGTTGACCAGGCGAATAGCGTCATCGACATGCTGTTGATGAACCTGCGAGACAATGCTGTCGACAGATCAAATTTTGGTATCTTTTCGGCACGCGCCTGTGTCCAGCAGGCTGTCGACCGCTATCCGTTCAAGCGGGGCGAAAGGGAAAAGGTCATACTTAACCTGGACCATGATTTCTATTTCCGGGGACTGGACACACTTTTTATTTACGTCATATTCAATCTTCTCAAAAATGCCCTTTACTCGATCAGTTCGGCATTGGAAGGCGGAATAGTCATTACCCTAACGCCCGGGAAGGGAGGTAATGTTCTGACCTTTCATGATACGGGCGAAGGTATTCCTAGAGATATCATTGAGCGGGTATTTGAAGGATTCTTCTCCACCCGTGAGGAAGGCACGGGTGTTGGTCTGGCTTTTTGCCGGCAAACCATTCAGAGCTTTGACGGTGATATAACCTGCAAGTCAGAACCCGGTGCTTTCGCCGAGTTCACCATTACGCTGCCACCGGTGTAGGTGGTCACAAATCCCCAGTTAGGGGCCTAGTGAAGAATTTCACTATCTATTGAATTGCTTTCCAGAAAGTCTGCAAAGGGGAGAATGTCTCCCTGGTACGATTCCGGAAGACTGTCATCTGACAGGCTGGTGACATAGTAATGTTTACTGCCCTCAATCCTGACTGCCGGTTGGTAGTATTTTTCCCGGTTTTCAATGAAGCGGGCATCAATGGTTTCATCCTGGTTCCTGATGTCAAAAATCGGGAGCAATTCGCCTGCAAGAACAGAGTTCAACAAGGATTCCGGGGCATTGGCTATACGCAGCTGGTTGCAGTGGTGCTGGATCTCAGTGGCTGTAAAGACCAGCAGAATGCGTTTCTTGCCGTGACGGTCGACCATCAGGTAGCCGGAATGGGGCATTTCTATCAAGTAGTACTCCATGCACCGGGTCTTGGCCCGCAGTTCCGTGAAGTATTTCTGGAACCCGGCGTTGGTCAGAAAGGTGTCATGATTATTGGCAATCAACGGGTCAGTAATCAGCTTGAAACTCTGCCGGAAATACTGGTCTTCAAAGCTTGAGATGGTCTGGTTAAGCAGCTGTTTCAGGCGAGAGTCATGCTTGTCAATGTACTGGTCAATCAACTGCTTGTTGAATGCCTTGATCGCCAGTTCCGTATCAGCCTGGCCTGTCAGCAGCACCTTGTTGATAAAGGGATTTTTCAGCTCCATGAGAAACTCAAGGCCATTCATTTCCGGCATGGAATAATCCACGATAACTGTTGAGCAGGTCTGAAACCGGGAACGGTTGAAAATTTCCTCGTGCAACCTGGCGATATTGATGTGTGACAGGGAATCAGAATCCGAGGGGCCTGTCTTGTAGTTGCTGTAGCAGCGTTCCAGAAAGTGAACCTGCCGGTGCCCCTGGTTGACATAGTCAAGGGCTTCGGTGGCGGAATGGAATTTTCTGAAGCTCAGGTTCTTGTCCAGCATCAGGGTTACCCCATCCAGGAAGTCAGGATTGTCGTCGACAAGTACAACCTGGGTCGGGAAGAAAAAGGGGTGTCCTACGTGAATTGAATCATCCATTCGCAATTCTTGATTTGCTGCTTAACGAGAAAGTTGTTCCTGCTGGCTCAATAGTCTGTCATTTCCAGGATATGCGCACACTGGTTCTGGATATTGTCCATTTGTGATGCGAAGCCATTGGCGAGAATATATGCCATAAAAGACATATTGTCTGCGGGCATGCTTACCTGGTTCTGGCCGGCGATATCAAAGCCCTGGAATTTTCGTGCCCGGGAACTGGCTGATTCACTGATGACCAGTTCATGCGGCCTGGCCTGCTTGGAAAGGAAATAGGCGACATCAATGGTTTTTCCCATCACACCGTTGACGGCATCACCGCCTGAACCCGGGTGATAAATGGCTGGCGCCAAAAAGACATCACCACTGTGTATGGCCATTCGGAATTCCAGCACCTGTCGGCCCTGTTTCCGGTGCTGCTCGTTGATGGCAGACATGATGGTCTGGAAAAGCCCTGCACTATACAGGGCATTGACGCTATGCTTCTCTCCGCAAGTGGCGCTGTCAAAACAAACCATGACCGACTCACCACTCAAGCGGTAGCAATCGCCACCATACAATTTAACCGCATGATCCAGGTAGGTGTGATATTCCTGCAACAGGGAGGTCAGTGTGTCGGGATGCAGAAGTTCGATGGCTGTGTTGGCATTGACGACCTTGACCACAAGAATGCTGGCGCCGATACGGGCGGCCTGATGTTCAAGCTCCGGATGCTCGCTTTGCCAAATGCCGGTTTTCAGCAGCTGTTCTTCCTTGTCCTGCAGGGTTGCCAGCAGGCCGGCGGTAACGGATTGCAGACGGGAGATTTCGTTATTGTCGTCATCATCCTCCAGAAAATCTTCATCCAGGTGAGCGGCCAGCTGATCAGCCATGTTCATCAGTCGGGTGCGCAGGCTGCCGGCCAGGGCATAGGCTGTACTCACGACCAGAACCAGGGAAATGCCAAGCACCAGCAGAAAAATATTGAGAAGTCTTTTGCGGGCGTTATCGATGGCACCAAGATCCAGGTGTAAACGAAGCGTCCCTGCCGTGGCTTCCTGAACCTTGATTGGCGCAGAGAAGATGGCGTCTTCAGAGGTGCCCGGATTGCTCTGGCCGGCGCTGGCCAGCAGGTTGTTGTCGACATCATGCACGCTGACAAAGTTGATGTTGGCATTGCGCACCAGTTGCGACAGCTCGACGTTCAGGCCCAGCAGATCATCCACCAGGACCAGTTCCCTGACCGAGGATGCTGTCTGCTCAGCCAGTGTCGCTCCCAATATGGTGCTGTAGTCATTAAGAGAGCGCTGGAGTTCGGTTTGAAACAACAGCCAGAAGGCGGTGGCAGCAACAGCCAGTAACAGCGAAAAGCTCAGGGCAATTTTGTGTCTGGGCTGGATGGAAGTCGATGACTGCTGCACGTAATGGCCTGTTTAAAGGGTTATTCTGGTTATTATCCGGCATTACCGAAACGACGTTTGACGTCATTTTATCCTGTCTTGGGCAAGACGGGGAGAAAAGTCGGCATTTAAATCAATCACTTCTTTCTGGGGAAATGAAAATTCAGCCCGGCTGTCCGGCGGTTGAATACTGTATCCCTCTACATAATCCACACCCAGGTCCCAAAACAGGGGCAGCGTTTCAAGATCCTCTATACGTGTCACAGCAACCTGGATTTGCCGGGCATGAGCCTGCTGAATCAGTTTCCGGATACTGCGCTGCTGCTCCATGCTGTAAGGCAGCTCCCTGGTCAGGGAATGATCAAGCCTGACCAGTGCCGGTTTGAGGGTTGACATGGTGACCAGGGGATCCATGGTATTGCCGAACGAGGTCAGGGCAAGCGGCAGATTGAGTTTTGCCAGGCAATCGGCAAATGCCAGGACCTGTCGTGAATTGTATAGATAGTCCAGTTCACTGATCTGGATGACCAGTTTGTCTGACAGGAAGCGGTTTTTATGCAGGCGCCGATGCAGCCAGGGCAGCAGGGTCAGATTGGCCAGGGTGTTGCTGCTGACGTGAATAAAAAACATATTCTGCTCTGCGGCAAACAGACGGGGACGGGAAAACAGCAGTCCGAGGACGGTCTTGTCGATGGCTTCACCCAGGTTCTCCAGGTTTGCCCGCGGCATGAACTGTGCAGGCGATTTCAGTGCACCGTCATCTTCTGTCATGCGCACCAGGACTTCATAGCGATGCCGTGTATTGTCATGAAAACTGACGAGGGGTTGAAACAGCAACCTGAAATCCTGTTTCTGCAGGGCGCTTTTAAGCTGTAAGCCCATGTCAGGAACAGCAGTGAGTTCTTTTGCATCAATAACGGCATTACTGCGGGCCCGGCATATCATGGCTTCACTATCCAGGGAAAATTCATTGATGGTGGCAACGCCAATGGTGGCAGAAGTATTGACCTGGTGTTCGCTTGCACGCATCAAGGCATTGTTTATTTGCCGGTTGATGAAATCGATCAGATCAGTGCCTTCCTGCATGGTGGTATCAAACAGCAGTACAGCAAACTCATTGTCTGACAAACGGCAGGCTGTAAAAGGACGATTGAGTTCGGCATGCAGGAACTCGCTGATATCCATCAGAACCTTGCCGGTTCCGGTCCTGCCAATTCTGTCCTGCAGCGCCATGTAATTTTCAAACCTGACCACAAGCAGCAGGCTGCTGGTCTGCAGGTTCAAGGCCTTGTCTATGGCTGACTCCAGGCGTGTCTGGAAATAGGGCAGATTATCCAGGCGCGTGACCAGATCCTGATGTTGCATACTGGCTTTTTGTCGGGCGTATGACGGATTGGCTGGCGCCGGGCGAACCATGACCTGGGTGCATACATCACCCTGGTATAGGCTGGAGGTACAGTGCAGCACAAAGCGTTGTCCGCCATGGATTTCAGAACTGACCAGTACGGCATCCTCATTGTCCGGCAGCTGCATGGACAGGCACTGTCCAACCTTGTCCCGGTCTTCCTGGCGGAAAAAGTCAGCCAATGGCTTGCCTTGCAAGTCCCGGGGGTCATGACATCGGAGAAGCTCATGAAATACAGTGTTGGCCTGCAGCAGGCGGCCCTCTCTCACCAGGGCGATGGCAGGCAGGTTTTCGCCCAGGAGCAATTCCCGGGATCGGCTCATCTCCTGAAGCTGATATTCCAGATGCCTGGATCTGGATAGCGCCTTTTGCAGGGAGGCGGCCTGCCGGATAGCCGTTATCACATGACTGTCGTGCGTCCAGCTGAGGTGCAGGCAATCCAGAGTCGGTTGCCGTTCCACGGTGTCGGCTTCAGGCTTCTGGGCCAGAATTAGCGGCACAGTGAATTGCGATGCCGCCAACAAGCTGAAAATCTCTGCGGTGGGCAGTGAACCTTCATCAAGCAGGAGCAGGCAACTGAACCGGGGATTTTGCAACTCACTGATGGCCAGGTCCGGCCCGGGCCAGGGGCTGGCGGTCAATGAAAGGCCAGCCTGCCGCAGCTGTGCCAGAATCCTGTTGGTGGCATCGTTATGAGCCGCGAAGATTCCGAGCCTGAAAGTGTCTGTTGTGTCCACGCCTGAAAATCCTTTTCATGGTGGTGGGCTGATGCCGGTTTATGTCATATCCATGACGGGTATCTTTGAATGTTGACCGGGTATTTCCCTGACCAGCTTGGGTACCAGGTAGCCCGGAAGACGCTGCTGGAGAGATCTGACCAGGGTTGAGGCGGTATTGTCATCAACGTCAAAATGTGCGGCACCATTTACCCGGTCCAGCATATGCAGGTAATAAGGAAGTACACCGGCTGAAAACAGCCGTTCACTCAAGGACTCCAACGCAGTAACCGAATCATTGATTCCCTTGAGCAGTACACTCTGGTTAAGCAGGGTGACGCCGGCATTGCGTAATTTCTGGCAGGCCAGGTCCACATCGCCATCCAGTTCCCGGGCATGGTTGGCATGTAATACCAGCATAGTCCGCATTGACGGTTTTGCCAGTATTTCGCACAAGGTGCGCGTGACACGCTGGGGAATCATGATGGGCAGGCGGGTATGAATCCGCACGGTCTGAATGTGATCAATGTCAGCCAGGGCATCCAGGAACCAGGCCAGGGAGCGGTCCGGGAGTGTCAGCGGGTCGCCGCCACTGAAAACCACCTCACGGATACTGGTGTCTTCTTTCAGATAGTCCAGGCTCTCCATCCACGCCTGGCGACCGGGTATGGTCTGGGCATAGGGAAAGTGGCGCCGAAAACAGTAGCGGCAGTGAATGGCACAGGCAGATGTCAGCAGTAGCAGGGCGCGGCCGTGATACTTGTGCAGAATGCCGGATGCCGGATTGACCTGAGACTCCTGCAAGGGAAGGTCAGAAAATCCCGGCACATGCCGGGCTTCCTGAATTGACGGAAACACCTGCAGCAGCAGGGGGTCGTCCGGATTACCCTTCTCAATGCGGGACAGGTAAGGCACAGGTACCCGGACAGGAAAACCGGCAAGCAGGGGATGCCCCTCAGGTAGAGCCTCCAGATCGAGCTCCAGCAAACGGCACAGCTCCTCGCTGGAGTTGATGGTGCTGGCCAGGATTTCCTGCCAGGAAGCGTGCTGTTTCAGGGCGACTGTATTCAAAACCAGCTCCGTAAACCCGGGGTGAAGTGCTGAAAAACCGGTGATTACCGGCGAGCGGAATAGTAGCACTCTTGAGCGGTCACAGGTATCATGCGCAACTTTTCCGGCACAAGTTGCGGCCAGGCGCTAAATATAGAGGTTATTTTCATGGCTACCTTTTCCACCAATGAATTTAAATCCGGTCTGAAAGTCCTTCTGGAAGGTGACCCCTGCACCATTCTGGAAAATGAATTCGTCAAGCCGGGCAAAGGCCAGGCTTTCAACCGGGTGAAGTTCCGCAACCTGCTCAATGGTCGTGTCTGGGAGCGCACCTTCAAATCCGGTGAATCCATTGAAGGCGCTGACGTGAACGAATCCGACATGGAATACCTCTACACGGATGGTGAGTTCTGGCATTTCATGAAAACCGATGGCAGTTATGAGCAGGTGGCTGCAGACAAGAGTGCAGTGGCAGATGCCCTGAACTGGCTGAAGGAACAGGAATCCTACATTGTCACTGTCTGGAACGAAGCGCCTATTAACGTTGCTCCGCCGAACTTTGTCGAATTGGAAGTGGCACAGACCGATCCCGGTCTCAAGGGTGATACCGCCCAGGGCGGCACCAAGCCGGCCACACTGACCACCGGTGCTGTTGTCAAAGTGCCTCTGTTCGTGGAAATCGGTGATGTATTGCGTGTGGACACGCGAACCGGTGAATACCAGAACCGGGTCAAAAAATAATACTGTGCAGATTTCAACTGGTGGTTAAGCATGGTGCAGTCTGACTGGCAGCCCACCACCAGCCGGGAGATGCTCGAGCAAAGGGCGGAATTGCTGCGGCAAATCCGCCTTTTTTTTGCGCAGCGGCAGGTGCTGGAAGTAGACACGCCCATTCTTTCCTCAGCTTCGGGCACCGATCCCAATCTGGATCCGATGCATGTCCTGTTCGATGCCCCAGGCTGCGCAGAACAAAAGGGGTACCTGCAGACATCTCCCGAGTTTGCCATGAAGCGCCTGCTTGCAGCCGGCAGCGGCCCCATCTACCAGCTGGCAAAATCCTTTCGAAACGGGGAAGCCGGTAAACGCCATAATCCTGAATTCACCATGCTGGAATGGTATCGACCGGGATTTTCACTGGATGACCTGATGCAGGAAGTGGAGGATTTGGTGTGCGGCATGCTCAACTGCAACAGCCCTCGACGGGTAACTTACCGGGAACTGTTTCTTGAAACCCTGAATGTTGATCCTTTCCATGCCACGCTTGCAGAGCTGAAAGCGCTGGCATCGCAATCTCTGGATATCGCCTTTGACAGTGAGCACCCCGATCACTGGCTGGATTTGCTGTTCAGCCACTGTATCGAGCCGGGGCTGCAGGAACCGGTTTTCATTCACAGTTATCCGGCATCCCAGGCCGCCCTGTCGCAAATCACCGATGATGAATCCGGCAATGCTGTGGCCCGGCGTTTTGAGCTGATTATTGCCGGTATGGAATTGGCCAATGGCTACCTGGAGCTTACGGACGCAAGTGAGCAGCAGCGTCGTTTTGCAAAGGATCTGGAATTGCGTGCTTCCCTGGGCCTGCCCGGGGTGACCGTGGATCAGCATTTCCTGGCCGCGCTTGAGCATGGTTTGCCGGACTGCGCCGGTGTGGCGGTGGGAGTCGATCGCCTGTTGATGCTCAAAATCGGTGCGCTACACATTCGTGATGTGATCAGCTTCCCGGTTGACCGGGTCTGAGGATTCCCTGGCAGCCCGTGCTAAGATGAGCGCGGTCCACTTATCCCCGGTAAGTGGTTACGTGGCACAGGAGGCATGTGTATGACAGAGGAAACCGTTCAGACTTCCGCTGAAAGTGAACGACAGGAACCCGCCCCCCCTTCCGTGGCGTATGCCGGTTTCTGGATCCGCTTTCTGGCGTCCGTACTCGACTCCATTCTGCTGCTGATGATCATGATTCCGCTGCTGTTGATGTTTTATGGCCCGGGCGTTTTTTTCGTTACCGAATCTCCGGGGCTGGCCTACGACATCATTAATTACGGCCTGCCCATTCTGGCCGTGGTGATCTTCTGGCAATACCGTTCAGCCACGCCTGGCAAAATCATGATGGGTATTTATATTGTGGATGCCAGGACATTCCAGCATCCGCCGTTTGGACGGTTGCTGCTGCGCTACCTGGGCTATTATCTGTCCATGCTGCCCCTGTTCCTGGGGTTTATCTGGGTGGGCATCGACAGGCGCAAGCAGGGGTTTCACGACAAGATTGCCGGCACGGTTGTGATCAGGCAGGACAGCACGTTGCCAAAATCTTCCGGGGAAGTGATGGATAACGTGGATGCGGCGCCACCGGCACCATCCTCAGATGCCTGGAAGGAATGACGCTCAAACGGGATTCAGCTGTTCGCTGTTAACGTAACCTGGCCGATGGTTTCGCCCATTCTCAAGGGGGCGTCCGCTACCAGGCTTTCCTGCAGGGATGCGGCATCAGGGCCAAAGAGCAGGATGACCGTGGAGCCCAGCTTGAAGCGGCCCATCTCCTCCCCTCGGGCAAGATTGATCCGGGTCACGTCACTGGCAAAGTCAGTCTCAACAAGTCCTGATCTGGACGGTGCCACCTGTCCGGCCCACACCGTTTCGATGCCTGCCACGATCATGGCGCCCACCAGAATGACAGCCACCGGGCCAGCCTCGGTATCGAATATACAAACGGCCCTTTCATTTCGGGCAAACAGGCTGTCAATGTTTTCACTGGTGGTTTTGTTGACCGAAAACAGTTTGCCCGGCACATAGACCATCTGGCGCAGCGTTCCGGCAAGAGGCATGTGAACCCGATGGTAATCCCTGGGAGACAGATAAACGGTGGCAAAGCTGCCATTCCTGAATTCATCAGCCAGTTCCCGTGAACCGCCGACCAGGGCCGTGAGGGAAAAATCCTTGCCCTTGGCCTGAAACAGGGTGTCGCCCTGAATGTCGCCGGCAGCACTGATCACACCATCAGCCGGGCTGACGATGAGCCCCGGTGCCGAATCTGCCGGACGCATGCCGGGTTTCAGAGGACGGGTGAAAAAAGCATTGAAGCAGGGGTAATCCTCTGCGTTTTCCTGCAGGGCTTCGGTCATGTTTACCCCGTAGTGGGAAATGAAACGGCGAATAAGCAGGTTTTTAAGCCAGGCAGTACGGCATTCCGCCAGTTTGCCAACCAGGCGGGATAACAGGTGCTGGGGCACCAGATGCTGGAACAGAATGAACAGGGATTTCATGGGGGATTCAAGCCTGGCAGGCTGCCAGGGACTCAGACCTCAACAGGGGTATCTGGCAGGTTTCCCCATTCGGACCAGGAACCATCGTAGGCGCGGACGTCGAGGCCCAGGGCCTTGGCAATCAGGTAAGTCAGGCCGGAACGGTGGTGGGTCTGGCAATGGGTAATGATTTTTTTCCCGTCAGTGATACCGAGGTCGGCAAGCATGCCGGCCAGTTGATCCAGGGGTTTCAGGCGCAGGTTGTTATCCCGGTCCATGGTGTCCAGCCAGTCGAGATTGACTGCTCCGGGTATATGTCCGCCTCGGGCAGAGGACTGCTTGGTACCCGTGTATTCTTCATGGCTGCGGGCGTCCCAGATCATGGTGTCCGGATCATCAAGTGAGGCCAGAACATCATCCAGCTCAGCCAGGACACCAGTGGACAGGTTCACATCAACATCAGTCTGCGCTGGCTCGACAGGAGCTGTTTCCACCGGATGACTTTCCTTGTACCAGGAATGAATGCCGCCATTCAGGTAGGAATACCCCCCGGTGTGCCCAATGATATCGAGCGTCCAGATAAAACGGCCGGCCCAACCGCCGCCTTCGTCATCGTAAACCACGATGTGCTTGTCGGGGCTGTAGCCAATTCTGGAAAACATGGCGTTCAGTTGTGCTTTTTCCGGGAGTTTGCCCGTGGCAGGCGGTACACCTGACACCAGTTCGGCCGGGTTGACATGAACGGCACCGGGGACGTGAGCCTGGGCATAGGTGCTCGCCTGGCAGACATCAACAATCAGCAGGTTGTCGTTAGCAAGGGCGCTTTCCAGGGTTTCCGGTTCGATGATGAGATCGAGTTTGGCTGTCATGACACGTCCGTTATCCAAATAAAGTCAGATTCTAACTGAATCAGGCGACAGGGGTAAATTTAAAGCGGGTTCTCAAGGGTGTCGAGAATGTGGCGGAAGCTGGTCATTCGCTCGGGATGAATGTCGTGCTCTTCCACGGCCTGTTTCAGCCGGCAGCCGGGTTCCTGGTCATGCCGGCAGTCCCGAAATCTGCAGTGACCCAGAAAGGGACGAAACTCCAGGAAACCGTCCAGCAGGGTTTCCCGATCCAGATGCTCCAGGTGGAATTCCCGGATACCGGGGGAGTCGATCAGGTCGCCGCCATCCGGAAAGTGATAGAGCCTTGCCGAGGTGGTGGTATGCCGCCCCTTGTCGGCGGCATCAGACAGTTGCCCTACCTGGGTGTCGACCCCGGGCAGCAGTTTGTTGACCAGGGCGGATTTGCCCACGCCAGACTGCCCCACGAAAACGGAAGTCTTGTCATCCAGTACGGTCTTGAGCTGTTCCAGTCCATCACCCACTTTGCTCGACGCTGTAATGACCGTGTAACCAATATCACGATAAATGCCCAGCAGGTTTTCCAGCATATCCGCGTTGTCATGATTGATCAGGTCAGACTTGTTGAGCAACAACACCGGTTTGATCCCGTAATGTTCGGCCGCTACCAGGTAACGGTCGATGAGATTGCTGAACGGTTCCGGCAGGGGGGCGATCACGATAACAATCTGGTCGATGTTGGCGGCTACCGGGCGCAGTTCACCAAAACTGGACGGACGTTCCAGAATATTATCACGGGGCAGTGCGGCAATCACCACGCCGACAGGATCCCCTTCCTGCCAGATGACATAGTCACCGGTGACCAGTGACTCGATGTTCGATCGTTGGAAACAGCGGAAAATGTTCCCCTGCTGCTCACCTTCCAGTGCCTCGATATCCAGCTGCTGGCCAAAATTGGAAATGACAATGCCTTTCTGTTCTTCACCCAGCGTGGATGTATCCAGTGATTGTTCGAGCCGGGCATCTTTTTTCGCAGCCCGATCGGCATAGGCCTCCTGCTTCTTCTGGATGCGCCACAGCTGGCGCCGGTTGAGCTGTTTTTTCTTCATATATCAATTCTAGCAAAGACTTTACCTGGGCCTCCCTATTTAATTATAGTGAAACCTGTTCTGACCCTTGAGAAGTAGAAGCCGGGCCACCATGGATAAAAAGCAGCACCTCATCTGGATCGACCTGGAAATGACCGGGCTGATTCCGGAAGAAGACCGCATCATCGAAATCGCCACCATCATCACCAACACTGATTTGCAGGTTGTGGCTGAAGGCCCCGTATTGGCGGTTCACCAGCCCGAGCACATCATGGCAGGCATGGATGACTGGAACAAACACCACCATGGCGTGTCCGGCCTGATCGAGCGGGTGAAGCTGAGTCCCAATAACGAAAGCGAAGCCGAACAGGCCACAATACAGTTTCTCAGCCAGTACTGTGAACGGGGCTTTTCGCCAATGTGCGGCAACAGTATCTGCCAGGATCGCCGCTTCCTGGCCCGCTACATGCCCTCGCTGGAAGCCTTTTTCCATTACCGGAACATGGATGTCAGTTCCATCAAGGAGCTGGCCAAGCGCTGGCGTCCGGATATCGCCGATGGCGTTAAAAAGAAGGGCTCACACAAGGCACTGGAAGATATTCGGGATTCCATCGATGAACTGCGTTATTACCGCGAACACTTCTTCCGAACAGCGCGTCCAACAGTCTGATCCCCTGATGAAGCCGGTAGAAACCGGCTTTTTTCACTTGTCCTGAAAGAGTCGCTATACTTTCGGGCTCTTTGTCATTGATGTATTCATTTCAGTCAGGTGCAACCCGATGAACCTCGTGAAAACCAAAAACGTATCTCTTCGTTCCTGCATGCTGTTGTCAGTGTTGCTGCTGGCAGCCTGTGGCCAGGACTCTGCCATTCAGGATCAGGCTCCAGCGACTATTCCCGTGCCGGAGCCTGTCCTGGGATCCGGCATTGAATTCGACAACTTCGATAACAGTATTGCCCCGGGTGATGATTTTTACCGTTATGTGAATGGCTCCTGGCTGCGCGATACGCCGATCCCGAGCGACAAATCCAATTACGGCGCATTCACGGCCCTGGGTGATGAAGCTGAGGCCAGCCTGCGGGTCATTATTGAAGAGGCAGCGGCCGCTGAGGCGCAGACGGGATCTGATACCCAGAAGGTGGGCGATTTCTTTACCAGTTTCATGGACGAAGACAGGGTCGAGTCACTCGGTGCCGCACCATTGCAGGAAACGCTGGCAGATATCGCAGCTGTCTCCAGCAAGGATGAGATGCTGGTAAAAATGGCCGAGCTGAATCACATCAGCGTTCAGTTGCCGATTGGTGTCTATATCGACAATGACGCGAAACAGTCTGACCAGTACATCAGCTACCTGAGCCAGTGGGGACTGGGCCTGCCGGATCGAGACTGGTATCTGTCTGAAGATGATAAGTCCCATCAGCAGGCACGCGATGCCTACAGCTCCTATATCGAAAAAGTCCTGACCCTTGCCGGTTATAACCGTGCCGAAGAGGCGGCGCGTTCAGTTCTCGGCATTGAGTTTCTCATTGCCCAGGCCCACTGGGACCGGGTGAAAAACCGCCAGCGCGAACTCACATATAACAAGATGAACCTGGATGACCTGGGCGGTCTGGCGCCCGATATGAATCTGGATGCCTTCATGAAGGCGCTGGGGGTGGATGAGACCACCTACATTATCCGTCAGCCGAGCTACATCGAAGGGCTGAACAGCATCTGGAATGACATTACCCTGGAACAATGGAAAGATTATTCCAGCTTCAAATACGTGGATTCCCTGGCAGCCTATCTGAGCCAGGATTTTGTGGATGCCCAGTTTGCTTTTGAAGGCAAGGCCCTGGGGGGGCTCGAGGAAAACCGTCCACGCTGGAAGCGGGGCGTGGATGCTGTCGATGCGGCACTTGGCGAAGTGGTTGGCAAACTCTATGTCGAAAGACATTTTCAGGATGCGGCCAAGGTGCGTATGGACCAGCTGGTGGAGAACCTGCGGGAGGCCTTTCGGGCAGGTATTGATGAACTGCCATGGATGACACCGGCAACCAAGGAACAGGCCCAGGAAAAACTGCGCAAGTTCACCACCAAGATTGGCTACCCTGAAACCTGGAAAGATTATTCGGCCCTGACCGTTGATCCACAGGACCTGGTGGGCAACATCCAGCGTTCACGCGAAGTGGAGCATTTCCGGGAACTGGCCAAACTGGGCAGCCCTATCGATCGCGGGGAATGGTTCATGACCCCTTATACGGTCAATGCCTATTACAACCCGCCCATGAACGAGATCGTATTTCCGGCAGCCATCCTGCAACCGCCGTTCTTCAACGTGGAGGCTGATGATGCCGTGAACTATGGCGGTATTGGTGCGGTGATTGGCCATGAATTCAGCCACGGTTTTGACGACCAGGGCCGCAAGTCAGACGGCGATGGCAACCTGAGAGACTGGTGGACGGAGGAAGATGCAGCGGCCTTTTCCGAGCGCGCACGAGCCCTGGTGGAACAGTACAACCAGATCGAGGTTTTGCCAGGCAAGCACCTGAATGGGGAATTCACCCTGGGTGAAAATATCGGCGACCTCTCTGGTCTGGCCGTGGCCTACAAGGCCTACCATATGTCGCTCAAAGGCGAGGAGGCTCCGGTGATTGATGGTTTGACTGGCGACCAGCGCTTTTTTATCGGCTGGGCCCAGGTCTGGCGCCGCCTGTACCGTGATGAAAATCTCGAAATGCGCATCACCTCGGACCCTCACTCCCACAGCGAAGCCCGGACCAATGGCATAGTCCGCAATTTTGATGCCTGGTATGAGGCCTTTGATGTGCCTGCTGGTGCCGCCATGTACCTGGCACCTGAAGAGCGCGTGAAAATCTGGTAGCCCGTCATCATTGAGGACATACGTTGAAAGCCGTACTTACCCGCGTTTTTGGATTTATTCTCAAGCCCTTTGAGAAAGGCGATGCGCCCTATGTCTACAAAGCCTCCAGCAGGACTATCCTGCTGGTGGTGGGTGTGCTTTTTACCATTCTCAGTGTGGGTTCACTGCTGGCATCCCAGGGAAAAGGGGAGTACGCGGCACTATTGCCTGTCATCGTGTTTTTCTGTGTTGGCCTGGTGTGCCTGGTCATAGGGGCCCTTGGCAGTGACCGGGCTGTTGCCAATCTCTGGGGCAATGGCAGTAAACGCAAATAAGCCAGGTATTCGACTGGAAAATGGAATTCACGCTTCCTGTTCGGTATCAACCTGCTGACTGATTGCCAGGCGCTGGTTCTGTGCACTGATAACCATTACCACACCGGCCAGGATAATGGCGGCACCAGACAGGATGTGTGCATTGATCTCTTCATCGGCTATCAGCCAGCCCAGTAATATCGCTACCGCCGGATTCACAAAGGCATAGGTCGACACGCTCGCCGCTGATGCATTCTGAAGAAGCCACACATAGGACGAGATGGCAATGATGGAGCCGAAAATCACCAGGTAGGAAAAGGCGGAGAATGACACTGCAGAAATTCCTGACGGATCAAAGCCGGACCACTCACCCAGCATGGTGGCCGTGATCAGCAGGCACATCCCGCCACCGAGCATCTGGCAGGCAGCTGACATGAAGACCGATTTTGGCTGCTGGATTTTTTTGGAATAGATGGAGCCGATAGCCCATAGCGGGGAGGCCAGCAGCACAACCAGTGCGCCGGTGAGGTTTATATCGGTGGCGGTCAGCTGGGCCGGATCAATCAGCACAATGACCCCGATGATACCCAGGCAAATGCCTGCCAGGCCGCGTACTGTGGGTGGCGGACCTCCCGCCCACAACCAGTCCAGCAGGATCAACCAGAGCGGCAGCAGGGAAACAAACAGCGCGGCCAGACCGGAATTGATGAACTGCTCTGCCCACACCACCAGGCCGTTGCCGCCAACAAACAGAAATGCGCCAATGACAGTGAGGTGTCCCCATTGTTTACGTGTCGGGCTTGGGCAGCCGGTCAGGCGCATGAATAGGTACAGCAACGTGCCCGCGGCCGTATAGCGCAGCGAGGCCATCAGGAAGGGCGGGATACTCTCAATGGCATAGCGAATCGCCAGGTACGTGGAGCCCCAGATAAAATAAATTAAAAAGAAAGCCAGCATCAGTCTGGCCTGTTCGGGTCTGATCATTGCGGTCTTGGTGTGTTTGAGCGCAGATGAATACTTACCATGGTTCCCGGGGTGGAGCCTGCCGGTAAAATCTGCCAGGCAGCAGTATACCCGAGATTACCGTTCCGGCGCGGGGATTCTTTCAATCAGGCTTAACTTCCTGCCGGGAACTAGTTGTTCAGCAAATTGGCCGGTGAATACTGGTCTGTCAGGATGCGCTGACTGGTATCCCAGGTGACTTCTGTGCTGAGCAGTTTCGGAAACTCAAGAATGTTCATGCCGAAGCGGGCCAGACGTTCACGCAGGGCCGGTGCGCGGTCTTCCAGGGTTTGCTGGTCAGGCAGTGCCTGGCGGGAAGCAACGATGACCCGGTTGCCGGTACCGCTCATGCGGATGTTGTAAAACTCGCCAAACACTTCCCGATAGGTATTTGACTCAGCCGCATACAGACGACTGGTGGAAAAGGTATTGGCCACCACCATGCCGTTTTCTGGCAACAGGGCTTTGACTTCCTCGAGGAATTCGGCCGTCATCAGGTGTTCAGGAATGTATTCGCCGTTAAAGGCATCCAGTATCACCAGGTCAAATTTTTCGCCCCGCAGACCAGCCCGTTTCACATGCACCCTGGCATCGCCCACCAGCACTTTTACCTGTTCGGTTTCCTGAAAGTCGAAATAATCACGTGCCACCCGGAATACGGCATCATCGATTTCGGAAATCACGATCTCGGCGTTGGGAAACAGCGAGCTGTACGCCGCAGACAGTGTGCCGCCGCCCAGGCCGACAATCAGAATGCGTTCAGGATTGTCCTGCACCAGCAGGCTGGACAGCGTCATGCGGGCATAGGGAAAGACAAACTCTTCAGGACGATCGAGATACTGACAGCTCTGGTTTTGGCCGATGGTTGAGGTAATGGTGAAACGCAGGCAGCGGCGTTGGGAATCCTCGGTAACCAGAATGTTGCGGTACAGCGAACGCTCCTGGTGAATATAACGCAGGCCATTCTGGGCAAAGGCGCTGAAACTCGCAAAACCCAGGAATACGGCCAGGATGACCAGGCCATGCCATCTGGGGTATGGCCTGGCCAGGGAGGAGGGTCCTTGTCTCATGAGGGTTCCGTGGTGGCTGACATGCCAGCCATGATAGCAAGGATTCCTGCGGCTAGCAGAGTGCCGCCCATGGTGAACAGAATCTGGTTCACCTCGAACCACAGCACCAGGTAAAACGACGTGGCCAGGGTGCCAATAGCGCTGCCCAGCGTGGAAATGAAATACAGCTTGCCGGCCACATGCCCACTGCCGTGGGTGCTGTCCACCAGCAGACGGACGGAATAGGGTGCGATCATGCCCATAACAGCCGTAGGCAGAAAGAACAGCAGCATGGATACCACCAGTGAACCATAGCGGGGATCCTCAATACGCAAAAACATTTCTTCCATGATGGCATTGCTCCAGACAATCAGGGGCAGGAGCAACACAGCGGCGGCGGCAAAAAAGCTGCCGTAGATTTTCAGGGAAGGATGACCCAGTGAGAGCTTGCCGCCGCACAGATAGCCCAGCGAGAGTGACAGCATGAAGATGGTGATGATGCTGCCCCAGACGTAGATTGATGAGCCGAAGTAGGGGGCCAGGATACGACCGCCCAACAACTCGATCGCCATGATGATGAAGCCCGAGATGAAGGCCAGCACCAGCACCAGGAGAGTTTGGTAGTTTGAAGAATTTTTTGTGTCCATAAGTGCCCGGCAGTATACCCTAAATTAGCCAGAGTGCTGGCAGCAGCGCTCCGCGCTGGAGACAGGAGGCAGGAGACAAGAGGCTGGGTTGTTTCTGGAGGGTTTTGGGTTTCTGGACTTAAGTTTTACTTTAGGTGGAAAAAAATACTTGACGGTTATCCCGGAAAAACGATCATCGTCCCTGCCTCCTGCCTCCTGCCTCCTGCCTCCTGCCTCCTGCCTCCTGCCTCCTGCCTCTTTGCTCTATACTACCCCTCTACCGACTTCCTGTTTCCCGAGAGAGAGTGCCCGATGACTGAACCCCGCCCCCCTTTGCCGCCCTTCACCTATGAAACTGCCGTCAGGAAGGTTCGTGCTGCCGAGGATGCCTGGAACAATCGCAATCCCGAGAAGGTGTCCATGGCGTATACGCCAGACAGCCAGTGGCGTAATCGGTCCGAGTTCCTGAACGGGCGGGAGGAAATCGTTAAATTTCTGACCCGGAAATGGGCGCGGGAACAGGAGTATCGCCTGATCAAGGAGATCTGGGCTTTCACGGATAATCGCATTGCCGTGCGCTTTGCCTATGAGTGGCATGATGATGCCGGGCAGTGGTATCGCTCCTATGGCAACGAAAACTGGGAGTTTGATGAGAACGGCTACATGGCCGTGCGGCGAGCAAGCATTAATGACCTGCCAATCAGTGAGGGCGAACGAAAATTCCACTGGCCTCACGGCCCCAGGCCCGACGACCATCCGGGCCTGACCGAACTGGGCCTGTAACACAGGATATATTAAGTTCGGATTCATCCGCCTTTGTTATGGTGGCAGCAGACTGAGTTGAGGAGAGTTGTCTTGAAGTACACCTTGTTGTTTTTGCTTTTTGCCAGTGCGGCGTTATCGGCGCAGCCCGCCACCTTTAATACCAGAACCGGCATGCTGGAGCTTCCCTCACTGGTGGTGGATGATCAGGCCTCCTATACCGATGTGACCCTGAATCTGACCGATGCAAAAACCGGCCAGTTTCAACTGGTGGATTTCAAACGCGGCGACGGATCAGAAAACAAGGTGCAGCAACTGACGCTGACCTTTGGTGAAACCATTCAGTTCAATGAAAACACAACCCTGACATTCACCAAACTGCTGACAGAAGACCGCTGTCCCAGTGATGTGGTCTGCATTACTGCCGGCAAGGTGACTGTGCTCATTGAGCTGGTGGAAAGCCTGGCGGATGGTAATACCCGGATTACGGGGTTTAGCCTGACGCTTCAGGGATTGAGCCTTTCCGAACATGTACACAAAGGCACGTATTTCCGCCTGGCCCAGGCTGACCCCTATCCGATTTCAACGGTTGAGACCAGCGAAGACGCCTATGTGATCGTGGTCGAATATAGTTCGGTACCCTTTCAGCAGTAATCACATCGGCTTGGAAAACGGGGGCAGCAGCGCCCTGGCGTTCTAGTCGGCCCAGCTGCGGTCGGTGACTTTCTGCACAAAATCCTGGCTGTTTTCCTGTTGATGACTCCACTTGTACTTCACATGCTGCAGGAATTTGGTGTGCCAGGACGAGGACACTTCCTTGCGCTCGCGCCAGTACAGGATGAATTCAGGAATCAGGGCGCGGGCAAAATCCTCATTGATATTGGCCAGGGCCAGTACGTCATACACCTCATCACTGGGCTGGTAGTTTTCTGACAGCAGGGTCGGGGTGGTGTCGTGTTCCAGCGTCGCCTCGAATTTGGCCCACTGCTTGCGCACATGGGCAATGAATCTGGTATTCCAGGTACTGGTTTTCAGACCGGTTTCCCGCCAGTACAGCACAAATTCCGGTACCGCATCCTCGATAAAGGAATGATTGATGCCGGCATGTTCGAGGATGTTGTAGGCATCGCCGCTGGGCTGCCAGTCAGCGGACATATTGGCTTCCAGCTCTTTCAGGCCCTGGTGGCTGCGGCTGTTTTCCCACTCGCGCACGATGTACTTGTAAAAGGTGTTGTGCCAGGAGTACTGGTTTTTACGCCGTTCCTGCTGGCTGATGACAAACAGTCTGACGTGCTCATCGACAAAGGTGCGCGGAATATTGCGTTTTTCACATAACTGGTAAAGGTCTTCATTGGGCTGCCAGTTGTCCGGAATGGGCGTGGCAATGCCGCTTGGTGATGCCTGGTAAACGGAAGCCGGTTTCGGGGGGGGCGGCTGGTGCCGAGGCGTGGTGGCCGGTGGTGAAGGGTTGCGACGACCGGGCTGGTTGATGGCAATTCGGCACTTGTCCGGGGACCCTGCTTCGCTCTCGACCTGTATCAAGCCCTTGGCCAGCAGGCTGTCCTGGATGCGTTTGATATCCGCCAGGCTCCAGAATGGCAGGGCTTCTGACAGGTCCTTCAATCCAAGCGTGACCCAGTCGAGTCCCTGGTCGTGATTTACACCAAGGCGCAGCATTAATTCACTGATGACATGCAGCATCACTGCCTCTTCCAGGCCGATGGTGGCTGCCAGGGTGGGCGATATAAGCAGGGGGCGTTCAGGGATCAGTGAAGAAGACATTACAGGGCATCCAGGGCTTCACTGAGTTTGCTGACGGCGATGACTTCCATGCCCTCGATCTTTTTCTTGGGCGCATTGGATTTGGGCACGATGGCGCGGGTAAAGCCATGCTTGGAAGCTTCCTGCAAGCGTTCCTGTCCACTGGGCACCGGGCGGATTTCTCCGGCCAGACCCACTTCACCAAATACCACCAGTTCCCGTGGCAAGGCCTTGTCCCGGAAACTGGAGACTATGGCCAGAAGCAGGGCCAGGTCAGCACTGGTTTCGCTGACTTTTACCCCACCCACGACATTCACAAATACATCCTGGTCAGCCATGAACATCCCGCCATGGCGATGCAGCACGGCCAGCAGCATGGCGACCCGGTTGTTGTCCAGGCCCACCGCAACCCGCCTGGGGTTGCTGTACTGGCTGGCATCCACCAGGGCCTGGATTTCCACCAGCAGTGGACGGGTGCCTTCCCAGAGGACAACCACCAGACTGCCAGGTGAGGTCTCTTCAGTTCGCGCGAGAAAAATCGCCGAGGGATTTTTAACCTCCTTCAATCCGGTTTCCGTCATGGCGAACACGCCCAGTTCATTCACCGCGCCAAAACGGTTCTTTTGGCCTCTCAGGGTGCGAAAGCGGCTGTCGTCGTTGCCTTCCAGCATCATGAAACAGTCAATCATGTGTTCCAGTACTTTGGGTCCTGCCAGACTGCCTTCCTTGGTGACATGGCCGACCAGAAACAGCGCAGTGCCGGTTTGCTTGGCATACTGGATCAGGTAGGCGGCACATTCCCGCACCTGGCTGACGCTGCCAGGAGCAGAGGCGACATCACCGGAATACATCACCTGGATGGAATCCACCACGATGATTTTTGGCTGGCACTCTTCAGCCACCCGGGTGATTTCCTCGATGTTGGTTTCGGCCAGCATCTTGAGCTTGTCCATGGGCAGGCCCAGGCGACGGGCCCGCATCCCCACCTGCTGCAGACTTTCCTCGCCGGTGACATACAGGGCTTCCATGGTCTGGGACAGCTGGCACATCACCTGTAACAGCAACGTGCTTTTACCGGCGCCAGGATTGCCACCGATGAGGCACACCGAGCCAGGCACAAGACCACCGCCAAGGACGCGGTCGAACTCGTTCATGGTGGTGGTGAAGCGGGGTTGTTCCTCCAGGCTGATCGCGCCCAGGGTTTGCACGGGGGAGACACCGGCATCACCACTGATACCTTTGCGTTTGAACTGCTTGGGAGCCGATGGTGTGGTGGCCGCACCCAGGGAAATACGGGTCAGCGTGTTCCACTCGGTACAGGCAATACACTGCCCCTGCCACTTGGCATATTCGGCGCCGCAATCACTGCAGACATAGGCGGTTTTGGTTTTAGCCATGCAGGGTCAGCCTATTCATTTTCACTACTTACACTGGCAAAGACTTCCGCACCGGTCATGTTGTGGGTGTCATTGGCAAAATCATAGTAGGCCGGTTTTTCCTCGATGAATATCTGGTGGTCCAGAACCAGTTGTGATTCGGCATCAAACAAACCCGCCGGCATCATGTACTGGCCCTTGCCCTTGAGATGATAAAACAGGTGAGTACCACAGTTGGCGCAAAATCCTCTTTCAGCCCATGCGGAGGAGGCGTAGCGGGAAATGCTGTCCTCACCGGTGAAGTTCACGTCAGTGCCACAGTCCACGGCCATAAACGGACCACCACCCCAGCGGCGGCACATGTTGCAGTGACAGGCCCCGGTATGGGAGTTTACTGAGTGGGCTTCCACGCTGACCTGCCCGCAAAGACAGTGTCCTTTCATGGTCTGTATTTCCATCCCAGAGTCTCCTTTTTGCAGCCAAGTACTGTTGAACAATTACCGGTAAACGAATTCGACTCTGCGGTGATTGATACTGCAGGTCAGGTTATAGGACAGGATGCCGGTTGCCGCAGCCACTTCGTCCAGCGACAAGTTGTTACCCCACAAGGTGGCAATATCGCCGGCTACCACATCCGGCATTTCAGACAGGTTGATGGCCAGCATATCCATGGAAACCCGGCCCACAGTGGCGGTGCGTTTGTCTCCTACCATTACCGGTGTGCTATTGGGTGCATTGCTGGGATAGCCATCAGCATAGCCCATGCTGACGATACCTACCCGCATGTCGGTGGGGCAAATGAACTGGGAGCAATACCCGATGTTGTCGCCGGCCCTGAGATCCTTCACGGCGATGATGCGGGCCTGCAGGGTCATCACCGCTTTCAGGCCAAACTGTTCCCGGCGCAGGTTCTCCTCACGCCAGTCGAACGGCGAGGAACCATACAGCATGATCCCGGGGCGGGCGATGTCACAGGCGGTATCCAGATCCGCCAGTATGCCGCTGGACGAGGGAATGCTTGTTACCGGGTGTTCTCCCGACAAGGTTTTTTCTACCTCGCGAAATGCCTGGAGCTGCATCAGGTTCAGGGGAGAATCGGGCAGACTGGCATTGGCCAGGTGGGTCATCATGATCACCTCCCTGACATAAGGGCGCGCTTTCAGGGCGGTGAATGTTGTGGCATACCCGTGCGGGGAGATGCCAAGCCGGCCCATCCCGGAATCCATTTTCAACCACAGGGTAATGGGCTGTTTGGGGGGAGACTTGCTGAAATGCTGATCGATGAGGGTCAGCTGGTCGGCGCTGTGCACCACCAATTGCAGGGTGTGTTCGCTGACGAGGTTAAGGTCATCCTCCGTCATCAGACCTTGCAACACCAGAATGGGTTTGTCCGTCCCCGCAGCTTTCAGTGCCAGGGCTTCGTGGACCTCTGTCACACCATAAATATCGGCATCCGTCAGGGCGCCGGCCACTTCTTCCAGGCCATGGCCATAGGCATTTGCCTTGATCACGGCAACCACACGCTGACTGCCGGCCCGTTGACGGGCTATCTGGAAGTTGTGCTGAAGAGCGCGAAGATCAATGGCGGCCTGAACCCGGTGTATCACGCTCAGTCGTCTCCGAAGGGATCATCGTCATCAAAGGATGGCGGTGGCGTGTACTGCGGTGGCGGCGGTGCGGTGCTGGACGGGGCCGAGCCGGCCTGCCCGTAGCTGCCGGAATAACCGCTGTTGAAGTTGTCATTCAGCGGCATGTAATTCTCGAAGCGGGTGTACTTGCCGATGAAGCTGAGCAGCTTGGTGCCAATGGGACCATTACGCTGCTTGCCGATGATGATTTCAGCCACGCCCTTGTTTTCCGTGTCCTCGTTGTACACCTCATCACGGTACACAAACATGATGATGTCGGCGTCCTGCTCGATTGCACCGGACTCACGCAGGTCAGACATGACCGGGCGCTTGTTGGGGCGCTGTTCAAGCGAGCGGTTCAGCTGGGACAGGGCAATCACGGGGCAGTCAAATTCACGGGCCATGGTTTTCAATGAGCGGGAAATTTCCGAGATTTCATTGGTCCGGCTTTCGGAGGAGCCCTTGATCTGCATAAGCTGCAGGTAGTCCACCATGATCATGCCGATATGTCCGTGTTCGCGCCAGATGCGGCGGGCCCGAGAGCGCATTTCCATGGGGCTCAGGCCAGGCGTGTCATCAATGAACAGCGGCTTGTGCTTGATCTTGGACACGGCAGTGGTGAGCTTGTCCCAGTCGCCTTCCTCAAGCTGGCCGTTGCGCATATGGGTCTGGTCGATCCGGCCAATGGAGGACAGCATACGTACCACCAGGCTGTCGGCAGGCATTTCCAGGCTGAAGACCAGCACCGGGTTGTCGGTATTGAGAATGGCGTTTTCCACCATGTTCATGGCAAAACTGGTTTTACCCATGGAGGGTCGACCTGCCACGATGACCAGATCGGATTTCTGCAGGCCCGAGGTCATCTCGTCGAGATCCTTGAAGCCGGTGGTGATGCCGGTGATGCTGCCCTTGGCCTCGAACAGTTTGTCGATGCGCGCCAGGGCATCATCCACAATCGG
>CAZBBS010000006.1:14517-59156 GCA_964490145.1 uncultured Enterobacteriaceae bacterium | reverse complement strand
TTTACCAGAAATCCTTTTTTGATCGCTTGCTCAATGATTACCTGGATCACGAAACCTCCATCATCATCAGTACCCATCAGGTCGAAGAATTGAAATCCATCCTGACACACCTGATGTTTATCGACGAAGGCCGGGTCCTGCTGGATATGGCGATGGAAGACATACCCCGGGTGTATACCGAGGTTCTGGTTAAACCGGAAAAATACGCTCAAGCCATCGCCTTGAAGCCGGTATATGAGCGAAACATGCTGGGTGCCAAAGCCTTTCTTTATGAGAATGCAGAAAGCCGGCAGCTGGAAGCGTTGGGGGATATTCACGTGCCGACAGTATCAGATCTGTTTATCGGCAAAGTGCATCAGGCAAGAGGAAAGCAGGTATGAAAACCATTACGCCGATCCAGAAACAGCTGGTCCTGTTAAAGAGGGAATTCTGGGAACAACGAATCATTTTTCTGATCGTCCCTGTATGTTGTGTGATATTTGCCGCGTTGGCCTGGGGAACAGCAACGGTGCGTGCCTGGCTGGGGAATTACAACCCGGTGAGCGCTTTTACCTACAGTATCCAGAGGCCTGATGAAACTGCTGCCGACGCCATCATCCGGTTTTCCGAGGCACCGATGGAACTGAAACAGCAAGTATGGGAGCAGTTCTATTCTGTACCCACAACCCTGCTGTTCCTGGCGTTCTGGTCGATCATGATGTATTACTACCTGGTGGCGCTGTACCAGCCACGCAAGGACAGAAGCATCCTGTTCTGGAATTCCATGCCCATATCAAACATGCAAACGGTCATGTCCAAGCTGATTGCCGGCTTTGTTCTGGCACAGGGTGTTTATCTTGTATGCATGCTGGCCCTGCAACTGGTGGTGATGCTCGTGCTGGCCATTTACGGTATGGGTTTTGATGTTGATGTGTGGGGTACCTTTATTGCTCCTGCCCGTATATTTCAGCGGTTTTTCTCCTTCAGTGCTTTTTGCCTGATCAATATTTTCTGGTGTCTGCCGTTTTACGCCTGGCTGCTCCTGGTCTCGGCAATCGCAAAATCAGCGCCGCTGGCATGGGCCAGTGCGCCACTCGTCATCGCGACCATTCCGGAACTGATTATCTTTGAGGGGTCAGATATTTTTGTGAAGGTTGTCCAGCATGCCATGCCGCGATTCGCCATTCAGGAAGGCAAGCCGGATACCATGATGAATACCGGCTTTTTGGCGCAATCCGGCATGCTGATGGAACTGATGATCAGTGCCATACTGGGCATTATTCTTGTGGCTGCAGCCATCCGTTTCAACCGGTCCGAGGATCTGTAATCAGTTGCGCTTGAACAGGCTGTCCAGGGCACGGTTGATCAATACCTCCCTGGGATCCTCGGGTTCTTCCTGCTGGTTGGCAGTATCCCCGGCCTGGTCTGTGTTCTGCTGGCTTTGCTGTTGCACCCCTGCAGCCCGTTCCAGCAGGTTGGTCAGACCACGCTGCACAGCCGAGCTGATGGCACCGGCCAGGATGGCCTGGATGTCCGGCAGGCAGGTGGGATCAGCCAGGGCACCATTGCAGGCAATCGGGACACTGTAACCCCCGATGTCATAGGCCTGTTCGTCACTGGCCGGTGTTTCATCCACATTGGCCACGAGATTGAAGGCGATGGTGTCATTGGTCAGGTTGGCCAGTACACCACGTCCTGTTACATCAAAACCCGATGAATCAATCAGCAGATTATTGGTGGAAACGATGCCGCTGCTGACATCGATGTTTGCCGAGAAGCTATCAAAAGGAGTTCTCTCACCTCGCACAATGCTGCGCGGGCGTTGCTCGCGAATCATGCTTTCAATCTGGTTCAGCACACTGCCCACATCAACGCCTTGTAATACCCCATCCTCCAGTTTCAGGGAGCCACTGCCATTGAGGTTGCGTTTGATAGTGGCGGTATCATTGCCCCGGCCATTGAGAGACAGTTGAATATTGCCGTTGCCACTGATGTAGGAGGCATCCATGAAATCCTGCAACAGGGGCGCCAGGTTGATACCTGTCAGACTGGTGTCCACAGACGCTGCGGGCATATCGCCCCGGCTGTCCAGCTGTATATTGCCAGAGTACCTGCCCTGGTAGAGATTGGCGGCTATCGGGTTCAGCGCCAGCATTCCGTCACTGGCACTTATTGTCAGGTTGAAATCTGAAAGATTCAGATGGCTGTAGGTCAGCTGGCCGATGCTCACTTTTCCCTTCAGGTTTAGTGATCGCAGGCTGTCCTGTGGTAGTGCTGTATTGGTCACCTCGCTGCTTTCGCTTGAGGGTGTCAGGTAGCGGTCCAGGTTGATGCGGGTGATGGCCAGGTCAAAGTCCGTGGCCGGATTGTCGAAGCCCGCCAGCGTGAAGTTGCCGGTGATTCTGGAGTCATCCAGGGTCATGTCGAAGTTATTCAGGCGTATGTCGTTATCCGTGCCGGTAAAGGACGTGGACAGTGCCAGACTCTGGAACACGGTGTTGTCCGTGGTTTCCGGGACGTCCTGATTCAGCTGCTGGAGAAATCGCTTCAGGTTGAAGGCAGGAATATTTATCTGTCCATTGTAGGAGGGATTGCTGCTGATGTTGCGAGCAGTGAATGCACCACCAAGATTCAAGCCAAGGCCTGACGCGGTGAGGTTGCGTGTATCGATGGTTTCGGCTTCCAGGTTCAGCACTGAATCGGCATTTACTGTCAGGGATGCTGGGCCATTGGCGATTCTCGGTCCGGACAGCACCATTTCCAGGCTAAGAGGACTCAGTGACAGGTTCTGCCGTGTGCCATTGATCGTCAAATCCAGTGCCACAGATTGAATGACCTCGCCCAGGTCCTGCTGGTCGATGGCCGTGAGCACGGGGCCAACATTACGACCGGTCAATGTGAACTGTCCACGCATGGTGCCGTTGCTCGCCTGAAAGTCTCTTGCCTGCAGGTTGCCGTTTAGCTGGAAGCCCAGCGTGCTGGCGTCGAGATTGCTGATGTCCATATCGCCCGTGGCCATATCGATGTCGAACGGTGCATTAATTACAAAATTTTTGTTGGCGGCATTACGCAACTGCCTGCCGTAGCGATTCAGACTGGACTCCGGTCCTTCTGTCAGCTGCCCTGCAATGCGCAGCAGGATGGGGAGGTCGGGTCCGCTGGCATTCAGTCGTCCCTGGAGCAGCGGGGTTTCGGTGTTCACATTACGCGCAGTGACGTTTCCACTCATGGTGGTGCCAAGCACCCGGGCTTCAAATACCGGAATCACCACATTGCCCGTGGCCAGGTCGGCATCGAAACTGGAGTTGAGAAGAAAGTCCTGATTGGGGGCCTGCTGAAGCTCCCGGCCATAACGTGACAAGGGAGAGTTCTGTCCCCCCTGCAACTGTCCGGCCACTTCGAGCAGTGTGGGCAGATCGGGTCCGCTGGCATTGAGGTTGCCATTGATGACAGGCGTTCCTGACTGCAGGTTTCGGGCTGAGACATTGCCGGTAATTCTCGCATCAAGCAGGCTGGCATCCAGATCAGTTACCGTCAGGTTGCCCTGGTTGGGGCTGCTTTCAATCAGACCATTAACCCGAAAGGCACGACTGTTCAGGTTGCTGATCTGCTGGACCAGTGCCTCGTTCTCCAGTATCCGGAAAAGAATGGACAAATCATTGCCGGCAGCCGCCAGGTTGACCTGGTATACGGGGTTTTCGCTGGTGAAATTAACCCCGTTGATATTGGCATTGATCTGGGCGTCCAGGGCGTTCAGGGACAGCTCGCGCAGCGTCAGCAGGTCACTGGCAAAATCCAGGCTGACGGAGGAATCCAGGGTAAAGGAAGTTGCGCCATCAGGTACGCTGGGTCCTGTCAGTGTGCCGCCCAGATTCAGGGGTGATATATCGTAACGCTGGTTGTCGAGGTCGTAGACAATAGTGCCATTGAGAGTGACATCGGCAGCCAGCGCCGGTTGACTGGAAGAGGCATCAAAACCCAGGGTCAATTCCACGGGGGCGCCATAGACCAGTTCGCCAGTACTCACAGACAGGTTTTCAATGGCATATCTCACCTTGTTGAAGCGATCGTCAAACACCAGGGCAGCGCCGCGAATATCCACGCCGCCAATCACCAGGTTGTTCAGCGCAGTTGGTGCTGCGTCATCACTACTTTCGTCCCCTGCGGGAAGGGCCTTGTTCCAGTTGCTTTCTCCAGCCTCATTGGTTTCCAGGTAGAGCCGGGTGCCAATCAGGCGAATGGTGTCAACTTCATACTCCTGGTTGAGCATGGGAAGGAGTTTTGACCGGAAAGCGAGTTCTTCGGCCTGTAGTAAGGGCGTTTCACTGAAGCCGGACACATTGTGGATGATCACATTTTTCACCGTGACGCCCAGCCAGGGATAAAGGGTCAGTTGAATCTCGCCATTCAGTTCCAGGTCGAGGCCGGTTTGCTCCCTGAATTTGTCGGCAATGAAAGTCTTGTGGTCGTTGGGATCCAAATTGACCAGATACAGAAAGGCAACCAGTACAACGGTGAAAACCAGGGCAATCAGTGAAGCTGCAAGTTTGAAAAATTTGTTCATGTTGGCAAGGAAACCAGAGGATGGCGGGTGATCAAACTGCCGTGATCCGGGCAGACTTTCCCAACCGGGATGTCGGGAGAAGCAGGGCATATTTTAAGTCCTGCGCAAAAAACTTGCGCGGATTTTTCATGCCTGTTTATGCCCTGTTAAGCTCTGGCTGCAAATACAGGAGATAGTACATGGATCTTCAATCTCCGGAATTGTGGATATGTGGTGGAGTTGTATGCAGGCGGTTGCATTCGGTCCGTCGATTTCCGATGCTTGCTGCCCGGTCAGGAGAAAGCCGGGTATAGAGAGTGAGCAACTGATGACCTTGTCGTCATTTCTGAACTGGCGGTTTTCGCTGATCTTTTTTCATCGCTGGCTGGGCATTCTGGTCGGCATGATGTTTGTCATCTGGAGTCTGTCCGGTATTGTGCTGTTGTATGCCGGCATTCCCCACATGAATGCCGGGGAGCGCTTGTACCGTTTACCCGAGCTGGATGTTGAATCCATCAGCATTTCACCGGCCCAGGCGGTCACAAACGTGACGGGCGAGCCTTTCCGGCTCCGTATTTCCATGCACGAGGATCGTCCCGTTTATCGTATCAATACCGGGAACGTTTTTGGCCGCTGGACACTGGTGTACGCCGATACCGGTGAGCTGGTGCCCGGCCTGGATGAGCAGGCCGCTATAAACTGGCTGCAAAATTTCATACCTGAGCACAATACCGGTTTCACCGTCGAAACCACGCTCACCGGGCCTGACATGTTCACCCATTCCCCGGGGCTGCAGACGCACATGCCCATGCACAGGATAGCCCTGGGTGATGCCGCCGGTACCGAATACTACATGTCGGTCAACAGTGGTGAGCCGGTAATGAAAACCACCACGCTGACAAGGCTGCTGGGCTTTGCCGGTTACAACATGCACACCCTGTTTTTCTTCCGCCAGGCGTCCTGGTGGACGCCGCTGCTGGAATGGTTGGCCTGGCTGACCCTGGGGCTGGTATTGCTCGGGCTGGTGCTGGGGATCTGGCGTTTCAATGTCGTGCCAAGGATTAAAAAGAGTGGTGAGACTTACAGATCCCCCTATAAAAGCTGGTACCAGTGGCACCACTGGGCGGGATTGATCTTTGGCATCATGGCGCTGTCCTGGGTGTCCAGCGGCTTGATATCACTGGGGGTCATTCCGGGTATCCAGGAAACCCTGTATACCTCCCCACAGATTCAGGCTGGCGCCCGAAGTGTTCAGGGGCAAGGGGCGCATCAAGATTTGTCCTCTTTGACCGCCGAAGGAGTCAAACATGCCGCGACCAGGCTGGGCCAGGAATTTCCGATTGCCGAACTTGAACTGCTGCCCGTTGATGGCAAGCTCTATTACCTGGCCTATCGCAAGCCCACCCATGAGGAAATGGTGGACTGGGATTCACGTAGTGCTTTCGATTTCATCACGCCGACCCTGGAATGGGAGCATGCCCAGATTTCCGCCACTGACTTGAGGGCAGAACCATTCCGCGCTTTTGAGGAAGACCGTCTGCAGTCGATGGCCACCCGGGCCATGCCGGGCGCAGCAATTGTGGAAAGCCAATGGCTGGTTGAGCCTGACAGCTACTATTACCGCACCCTGGATTCCTTCGATCTGGGGCTTCCCCGTTCAGTAAGGTCCCTGCCCGTGCTAAGGGTCAAATTTGATGATCCGCTATCCACCTGGCTGTACCTGGAGCCCTCTTTGGGACAGATGACCAAGGCTGAAATCCAGGACCGGCGCAACCGCTGGGGTTATTACGGATTGCACGGCCTGGACTTCGGGTTCCTGTTTCCCCGCCGTCCCCTCTGGGACATCATTATTCTTATGCTGGTCAGCGGTGTGGTAATCCTGGGAGGCAGTATTGTGGTGCCTGCCGTGCGCCGCCTGAAGCGTCATGCCGGTAAAATGACCGGGAGTCAGAAAGTCGGTTGAAACCTATCCTGAGTTTCGTTTTTGATAGGTAAAACCAATGATAGGGCCTGGCATTAACAATTAGACAGATGCCTGATGCGGCTATATATTCCCCTGTAAGTCGTGAAAGCAAGTATCCCTGTTGCGGATATACCTGCTTTCTGAACTTCACGGAGCTTTGGGCTTCAAATAAACGTTTATTTAAGTAGTAATCAAGTCTAAGGAGTGAACTATGTCATTAGCAGGTTCCAAAACAGAACAAAATCTCAAGGACGCCTTCGCTGGCGAATCCCAGGCCAACCGCCGTTACCTGTACTTTGCTGCCAAGGCCGATGTTGAGGGTTACAACGACGTTGCTGCCGTTTTCCGTTCAACTGCCGAAGGTGAAACCGGTCATGCTCACGGTCATCTGGAGTACCTGGAAGAAACCGGTGATCCGGCAACTGGCCTGCCAATTGGCGGCACTGCCGACAACCTGAAAGCTGCAATTGCCGGTGAAACTCACGAGTACACTGATATGTACCCGGGTATGGCCAAATCAGCTCGCGATGAAGGTTTTGACGAAATCGCTGACTGGTTCGAAACCCTGGCCAAGGCTGAGCGCAGCCACGCCAACCGTTTCCAGAAAGCTCTGGACGGTCTCGACGGCTAATCAGTCCTTCTGAACCACCACCCGGTCATCGCATCGCGGTAACCGGGTGCCTGGTCAACTGGGAGAGCACGGTTTTCTTCCATTCACTGACAAGAATTCACAGATAACGATCATGAGCGATACACCTGCAAGCAAAGAAGGCATCCGCGAAGGCTCTCTGGAAGCACCGACGCGCCATCCTGTTGAATGGCAGTCCGAGAAGTTCTGGGACAAGGATGACCTGTATGCGGAACTGGAGCGCGTGTTCGATATCTGCCATGGCTGCCGCCGTTGTGTCAGCCTGTGCCATTCCTTTCCGACCCTGTTCGACCTGGTCGATGAATCCGACACCATGGAAGTGGATGGTGTCGATAAAGCTGATTACCAGAAGGTAGTGGATCACTGCTACCTGTGCGACATGTGCTATATGAGCAAATGTCCCTATGTTCCCCCCCATGAGTGGAACATCGATTTTCCTCACCTGATGCTGCGGGCCAAGGCTCATAATTTCAGGGAAAACGGTGCTTCGTTCCGTGACCGAACCCTGACCAGCACTGACAAGGTGGCCAGGATGGCGACCATCCCACTGGTAGATGTCACGGTAAACGCGCTGAATAAAAATGGTGCTTTCCGTAAAGTGCTGGAGAACACTCTTGGCGTGCACCATGCTGCCCCGGTGCCAACCTATTATCGCAACAACCTGCGCAAGCAGGTGAAAGCCTTTGATAAAACCCTTGCCCCGAAGGCAGTGGGTCGCACTACCGGCAAGGTGGCCTTCTATGCTACCTGTTATGGCAACTACAACTCTCCCCATCTGGGCGAGGATTTCTACAAGGTCTTCCAGCATAACGGCATCCATATCGAACTGGTGCCAAAGGAAGTCTGTTGCGGCATGCCCAAACTGGAACTGGGCGATCTGGAATCCGTCAGGGAGCTGAAGGAAAAAAATATCCCGGTCCTGGCAAAACTCGTGGATGAGGGTTATGACCTGACCGCACCGATCCCTTCCTGCGTCTTGATGTACAAACAGGAGCTGCCGCTATTGTTCCCGAACGACGCTGATGTATTGAAAGTGCAGAAAGCGTTCTTCGATCCCTTTGAGTACCTGTTCCTGCGCCATAAGGAAGGGGAGCTGAATACCGAATTCAAACAGGGCCTGGGCGATATCAGCTACCAGGTGGCCTGTCATCTCAGGGTCCAGAATATTGGTTTGAAAACCCGCGATATCCTTAACCTGGTGCCTGATACCCAGGTAACACCGCAGGAGCGCTGTTCAGGCCATGATGGGACCTATGCGGTGAAAAAAGAAACCCACGACATTGCCGTGAAAATCGGTCGGCCCATTGTGAAGAAAGTGGACCAGCAGGATCCCGACCACTTCATTTCCGACTGCCCCATGGCCGCAGCCCATATCGCCAACCTGTCGGAAAAAGTGGATAAACCCGAACATCCCATGACCCTGCTGCGCCAGGCTTATGGGCTTTGATCGCAGGCGGTCAAAGCCGAGGGTCAGACCCGGGAACAATCATGAAAATGCCTGTAATCGTGAATTCAACACAGATATATACTAAAGCAGTTTATTCCCGGCTCTGACCCCGTTTTCAGTCAATTTTTGAATCTATAAGAAACCATTATTATGACCAAATTAACCAGAGCAGACCTGTGGTCACTGGAAGAGTATTCTGAAAAAAGAGCCGAATTCCGTACCCAGGTGCTTGCCCACAAGAAAAACCGTCACCTGGCACTGAATGCGCACGCCCGCCTGCTGTTCGAGGATGCCCTGACCCTTAAATACCAGATACAGGAAATGCTGCGCATCGAAAAAGTGTTTGAGGCCGCCGGCATTCAGGATGAGCTGGGTGCCTACAACCCGCTGATCCCAGATGGAGATAACTGGAAGGCCACCTTCATGATCGAATATGAGGACGTGGAAGAGCGGAAGCTGCGCCTGCAGGAACTTAAGAACGTGGAAGATCTCGTGTGGATGCAGGTTGAGGGGTTCGACAAGGTGTATGCCATAGCTGACGAGGATATGGATCGGGAAAATGACACCAAGACCTCCAGCGTACACTTCCTGCGCTTTCAGCTGACAGCAGATATGGTCTCAGCGGCCAAAAAAGGGGCTGCACTTTTTACCGGCTGCGACCTGGAAGGCTTCAAAATCGGCCCTTTGCCGGTACCGGCCAATGTAGCTGATTCCCTGCGCCAGGACCTGTCCTGACAATAGCTTCCCGGGGATAAACCCCGGGAGGTTATTTTTCAGGGAATGTGTTATTTTTGCCCGATAACAATAAAAAATAATAAACAAACCTTCTGATTAATCCTGGCGCTTTCAAGGAGTCACATCCCATGCGTAAACTGGCTTCCCTTTTTGTATCTTCGTGCATTTTTCTGACTGCCTGCTCTGACCAGGGCAGCAATATCACCACAGACACCAGTGAAACGGTGGATATCCCCGTAGACGAGTCTGTGATCTTCATTACCAATGCCCACATTATTGATGGACTGGGTGGTGAAATGGACCAGGGAAGCGTCCTGATTGAAGATGGCCGTATCGCCGCTGTTGGCAGCAATATCGTTCCGCCGCTTAATGCCCATCAAGTGGATGCCGGTGGCAAAACAGTCATGCCCGGTTTTATCGAGGGGCATCGCCACATTATTCGCGGCAATCCGGATGAGTGGATGGCCAACACCGCTGCCGCCAATATGCAGGAATTCCTGGAAGCCGGTTTCACCACCGTGCTGTCTGCCATTGACGCGCCGCAGATTCTCGAACTGCGCCGCATGATCAATGAGGGTGAAATGAAAGGTCCGCGCATCACGGCTGGTGCGTTTGTCCCTGTGAATGTGCTGCCCCCCGGGGAAGCGACCACGGACCCGGCCAGAACCGACGTTTCCCGTCCACCTCACCGGCCTACAGAACCTGCCGGCAAAATCCCGGATGAAGTGATCATCAATGCCGTTCAGAACGCCGCAGATGCCGGCTTTGATTACACCAAGACCGTGGTTACCACCACACCAGGCGGCCCGGAAGTGGACTCCCTCACGCTGATGGTCAACGAAACCCACAAGCATGGCATGAAAGCCATTGTTCATGCGGTCGGCAAATGGGATGTGCTGGAAGTGATCAAGGCCAAGCCTGACCACCTGGTGCACACACCGCATATTGGCCAGCTGACAGAAGAAGAAGCGCAGATGATTGCCGATGCCGGTATTCCCATGGTCTCTTCCCTGGGCACACTGGGTATCTTCTATGATGAAAACAACCAGCCGATTTTCCGTGATGCCTACCCCTACAACTGGGAAACACTGAGCAGTGTCGGCATGGGCCCTGTCAATGCCCGCCTCCTGTGGAATGCCGGTATCACCTATGGTTTTGGTACAGACACCACATACGCGCCGCGTGAAACCCTCAAGCATGAGCTCAAAACCCTGTTCCTGGTATTTTCGGAAAAGGACATCATCAAGATCATGACCGAAGGCACCGCCAAATCCGTTTTCATGGAAGATGAAATTGGTTCCCTCGAACCAGGCAAGATCGCGGATGTGGTTATTGTGGATGGCAACCCGCTTGAAAACCTCTTTGACCTCCTGGATGTTGATCTGGTCATCAAGGGTGGTGAGATCGTCGTCGACAAAATGTAAATTCTTTTTGGCAAAGGGGAGTGACCCATGAAAAACCTGCTGACTGGTCTTTTATTAACAACGGTTGCTCCCCTGGCGCTTGCCCAGGATTTTTCTGCTGCCCCACCGCTGCCTGACTTTCCCCAATTTTATGAAACCACTGAATACAACATTCGTGTCGACCTGGTCGCGAATGGACTTTCCAATCCCTGGGCCATAGCTTTCCTGCCCGATGGTGACATGCTTGTTACCGAACGGGCAGGCAGACTGCGTCGAATTAAAAATGGTCAGCTTCAGGCAGAAGCCATCAGTGGAACACCTGAAGTCACTATTACTGTTCTCGGTGGTCTGCTGGGTGTGACCCTGCATCCGGATTTTGCCCGCAATAACATTCTTTACCTGAGTTATGCCAAGGGCCATGAAGATGGCAAGCGCAGCACCACCGCCATCACTCGCGCCAGGCTCAACGGCAACCGGTTGGAAAACCGGCAGGAAATCTTTGTTGCCAATTCCTGGAGCTTGTCACCCACCAATTTTGGAGGCCGTATGGCTTTTGGTCCTGATGGCAAACTGTATATGACCATTGGTGAACGCCAGGAAGAACACCGTGCGCAGGACCTGATGGATCATGGAGGAAAGGTGATACGCCTGAATGACGACGGTACCGTTCCTGCTGACAACCCTTTTACAGGTCGTCATGATGCCTTGCCGGAAATCTACGCTTATGGCGTACGCAGTCCTCAGGGCCTGGCCTTTAATCCGGTGAATGGTGACCTGTGGGAAAACGAACATGGTCCACTGGGTGGTGATGAGATCAACATTATCAAGCGTGGCGCCAATTATGGTTGGCCGCTGGTGTCTTTCGGCGTGGATTACGATGGCGTGTCGATCAGTGATAAAACGTCAGGGGAAGGACTGGAGCAGCCCTTCATGTACTGGATTCCCTCCATTGCCGTATCCGGCCTGAGTTTCTACACGGGGGATGTCTTCCCAAACTGGCAGGGCAACACCTTTGTCGGATCCATGATCATGGGCCGCACACCCAAAACCGGCCACATCCAGCGTATCACTTTCAGTGATGAAGGCGTGCCGCTGGCCCGTGAGCCGCTCCTCATGGATCTGCACCAGCGCATTCGCGATGTACAGCCGAGCCCTGACGGCAATCTGTATGTACTGACAGACCAGAATCCTGGCGCGGTCCTGAAAATATCCCCGCAATAATTTTTTCGGGCATAAAAGGTTTCATCGCGCTTAAACAGATTAGCGCTTCTCCATCAGCAAAAGGCTTTATTCATCCGTTGTCGATGGAAACCTGCCTGCCATAATGACAGTTCAGATTTAACCAATCGCCAATCGCTGCAAGCGATTCATGGTGTCCTTGGGGGACTCATGGAAATAATCCCGGTATTCCTGTTTAAAGCGGCTGAAGTTGGTGACGAACCGGGTTAACAGCAGCAGGTTAAGCTGGGATGCATTGAGATTGGTGCGTAACAGGCAGTCCCGGATTTTATGCAGGAAGTGGGCTTTGATGATCTGGTGGGGCGTGCTATTGAGTACAGAGGCAAAGGCATTGTGGATGGTGCGTTCGCTGGCATGTAGCTCGGAGGTAAGGGCTTTAAGGGGAATGATTTCATCTGATGCCTCAATGAGTTCAATGCCTCTCTGGACAATTCTGCCGTGATTGGACTTTTTCTGTTTTACGGGTTTGTAGATAAGACAGAAATATTCATACAGAAAATTGATGATCATTTTTTTGTAAATGGTTGGATCTATCGGGATAGGTCCTGCCGCTTCATACAGCGAGGCAAGATTGATGAACAGGTTGTGCATATAGCGGCCAGGAAATCCGTCAGTTTCAAAAATGGTCTGATTGCGATGAGTTTTCAAAAATTCAAAAATTTCATCCGCCTGGCGATCAGCAAGATATTTGCTGAACATGGAGGTGTGGATAAAAACGCCGAGGTGTTCAAAGTTTTCAGGGAACACAACCTTGAAGGCGTCATTGTTGGCATTCATCGAAAAGTTGTTCTTTGAACAGGACAGCCCGTCTGTGTAATAGGATTTATCCTGTAACGGGAACAATAACGTAACCATGTCCGTGAATGCCCCCTGGCCAATGTATTGGGCATTGGCGTGGCGGTTAGCCAGCGTTATGCCGCCCAGATCGAGCACTGTCGACCTGCCATTAAATTCACCTCTGGATATCTGGATGATTTCGATAGGTGACCCCTTCAAGTGTTCAGCATGTTCTTCGATGGTCTTTGAAACAGACTTAAAAAACTTGGGGTTTGAAGGTTGTGTAAGACGTGCTTCCGGTGGGGGCGGTTCTTGCAGGAATTGTCCACCCATGGTTTTGTCCTAGGTTTGCACAGGGACAGGATCGGACAATTTCTGCATTTATTCATCATTACCAGCTACTTCAGATAAGAAGTTGATAGCAACTTGCTATACCTAACTTTAGGTAAAAGACTATATATCCTCAACCGACCAAGCTGTACAAATCCGGCACGTTTTATTTGGATGTGCTGGGGTTTTTCATCAGGTACGTGTGGTTTACCCGGTACTGATTTGCTGCTTAGCATGGTCCTCCCATAAGGGATTCAATGTCATGGAAAATGTCATGGAGAGAGGGGATATGAGTATTGAATTTACCACTGATGCATTTTTGGATGCGTTTCCTGATGCTGTCCTGTTTTGTAACAGCGATGGCATCATTCAAAAGTGTAATGCCAATGTATGTTCATTGCTTGGCTATGCCGTCGACGAACTTGAAGGGCAGCCGGTTTAGATTTTGATGCCGCAATCCAACCGGGCCAGGCATGTTGGTTATCGAAGAGCATTTGCAACCAATCCCAAACCCAGGGGAATGGGTTCAGGTAGTGTGCTCATGGCACGCCATAAAAACGGCAGTGAGATACCGGTGGCCATCAGTCTGAGTCCTATGTCAGCGCCCTTCAGGGAGTTTCAAAAGGAAGACCTGATCATTGTTTGTCTGCGGGATATGACAGAGCAGGTGCAGTTGCAGAAACGAGAAATCCTGAGAGTGGAAAAAATGGCGGAAGTCCAGCGTCAGAAAATGCTGGGTGAGATGTCGAGAAATATTGTCCACGATTTCAATAAAATGATCTGGGTTGTGCGGGCCTGTCTTGACCTGATAAGGGACAACATTGCCATATACCGGGATGAGGAGTGCGAAAACTTTTTTGCCGATATCAGGACAGCCCTTGACCAGTTGTCTGACTTGAGCAACCAGATTTTGCTGTTTGCCGATGGTGGGAGCCCTGTTCTGCAGGAGCACGACATTGGTGAGATCGTTACCGGAATGGTTCCGCTTTTCCGTGCTGCCACGCGCGGACTGTTAAAACTGAATATACAGACATGGCATAGTCCGCAGGTTTGTCATGTCAGTGAGTTGCAGATCCGTCAGATCATGCTCAATCTGGTCACCAATGCCGTGAAGGCACTGATTTTGAATGGCCGCTGTGAGGCAGATAGTGCAATCAATATTTATTGCGGCACAGTCCTTAGCGGAGAAGGGCATGTATTTCTGGAGTGCGCGGAGAATATATTGCCAAGAGGCCAGTATCACTATGTCAGGGTAGTTGATAAGGGCAAAGGCATGACGAAGGATGAACTAAGCTGCCTGTTCAAGCCTTATGCGTCTTTGCAATCAGAGCGCGGTCATGGTCTGGGGTTGTCGGTAGTGAAACAGATACTGGAGGCAAACAAGGGGCATATCCATGTGGAATCTGCACCAAGCAAAGGGGCTGATTTTACGATTTATTTTCCGGTGGTGTATGAGGTCGAAGATCTGAATGCCAGCCTTGAAGAAAAAATGCGTTATGTAGCCTCCCCTGAAGACTGGTATTGCCTGCAGGCGGAACATTATATTCTCAACGGGCCGAACAAACCGGGGGGGGAGGTTTCAGTTCAGAAGAATTTGCACTGAGCTTGGAACAAGCACATCAGCAACCATTATCCAGGCAAAAGAGAGCCGGCAAATCCAAAGCGTGATTTTTCACTGGAATTTTTGACACCGAACAGTAGCGATAGCAGAATGACGCTATCGCATGGAGGAACATAACAACCTCCTGGCAATGACCCTGGAGGTTGTCATGACCAATGTCGCCGGAGCTCTGGATACCCGGACGGCTTTCTCTCCCTCTTTTTTCCTTCTCATCACCCTGGCCATGGCCTTCTTTGTGTTTGCCGGTTTCGGCCTGACCTATCTGCAGCCCATAGCAGCCGGTACCGGGCAATCCTATCCGCCGGTTGTCCATTTACACGGGGCATTTTATTTCTGCTGGATGCTGCTTCTGGTGATTCAGGCTGTGCTGGTCAACATGAAGAGTGTGCGCTTGCATCGTACCCTGGGCACCTTCGGCATCTTTCTCGGCAGTGGTGTGATTTTGATGGGAACCATCATTACCGTCCTGTTTGCCGGATCCCAGGTGGCAGATCCTGTTTCGGATTTTTATAACCTGATGTACCTGGCCATTGTGGCGGTTGTCGGCTTCAGCGGACTTTTCATCATGGCCATTCGTCGTGTCCGGGTTCCGGCAGACCATAAGCGTCTGATCCTGTTCGCCACCATTGTCCTGTTGCCGCCGGGAATAAACCGTCTGTACATGGTGATGTGGGAGATGTTTGAGCTACCCGTGCTGGCGACCTACCTCACCATGGATGTCATGGCTGCTGCCATTGTGTTGTATGACTGGAGAACCCTGGGCAGGATCAGTCGTGCTTCTCTCATCGGTACAGTTGTTGTGGTGCTTCCTCAACTACTGCATCCCGTTCTGGTCGATGCCGATTCCTGGGTGTCTTTCTACGAGTGGCTGGCCAGCCTGACTTATTACAGATAGGCGTTTCCCGGCTTTAATCCTGCTGAAATTTGCCAACGTTACCTGGGGAAATTACCCAGCTTTGCCTGGGTTTTTCCGAAAATATTCAGAATTTTTGAAGCAGTCCTACTACTGGATTGGCGTGTTTTAATATAATGGAACCGTCAAAGGTCCTCTGGTGATTCGGAATTGCCATGTCAAACTCAGCCACTCAGCAAGATTACACTGAACATCTACTGGATGGTGCCGAATACGCGCGCGGTTTTATCGAGATTGAGTTTGCTCTGGCCGGGCTGAAGCTGGATAACTTCTGGTGGAATGTGGCACAGGGAAAGGGGATTTACGTCAATTTCCCGTATCAGTTGTTCTCGGTGTCGATTGGCAACTGGACTTCAGAAGCCGAATTGATTGATTCCGATCTGCTGGTGGAACTGGCCAAAGGGAATCAGCGATCCACCAGTATCCTGTTGCCAAAAATACAGCGGCTCCTGAAAAACTATGTGGATAACCGCAAGCTGACAGAAAGCAAGGATTACATGTATTCGGGAAGGTAAGCCAAATTGTCGAGCATAAAAAACCCCGCATTGCGGGGTTTTTTTATGGTTGCAGACTGCTGTTAACGTCTGCGTTGTTCCTCGACATCGACAGAGATAACGGCTTCGATGCGGCGGTTGTTGGCACGACCCGCGTCAGTGTCATTGGTATCCACCGGACGGCCTTCACCATAACCAATCGTATCGATACGGCCAGCACTGATATTGTGCTCGTTGACCAGCTCGTCACGCACGGCGTTGGCGCGGCGCTCTGACAGGCCCTGGTTGTACTGATCGCTGCCACGGCTGTCGGTGTGGCCTTCAATCAGCACATTGGTATTGCTGTAGGTTTCCATGAAGTCGGCAAACTCGCCAATTTCACGATCGTACTGGGGTTTGACGTCGCTCTTGTCGAAATCAAAGTTCACCTTCAGTTCAACACGGCGCTGGGCGCGTTCCAGGATCGGACAGCCATCAGCATCAACAGCCAGGGTGGTTGGTGTGTCAGGGCACTTGTCACGGGAATCCACTACGCCATCACGGTCGCTGTCCAGTTCACAGCCGCGGCTGTCCACACGGGTGCCGGCCGGGGTATTGGCGCAGGCATCACGATTATCCGGCACACCATCATTGTCACTGTCACCTGCCACAGCAGCGGCTGCTGGTCGGGCAGCAGCGGGCTTGCTGCCGCCGAAAGCATAGGCAAGGCCAACGGATACGGCAGAGTCCTGGGCGCTGGGATTGTCGCCAAAGATCATTTTATAGTCGCCACGAACCAACCAGTTGTCGCTGATGCGGCGCTTTACGCCAAGGGCGATGTCCCAGGTGGAGTGATTGTGGTCGTTGGCAGGAAACAGGTCCTGTTCGATTTCCAGTTTGCCCAGGCCGATACCGGCATAGGGCTGCCAGCCACTGATCTGGTTCAGGTGATAGTTCAGGCCTACCCGGTAATAATCCAGATCGGATTCAGCCGTGCTGCCGGTATCAACATCGGAATCCAGTGTGTAGTAATCAATGGCGGTAGACAGGCGTCCGGTCAGGGGCAGTTCGCCGCCTACGGTTACACCGATGTCGTCGTCCTGGTTACGTTTGGAGTCAAAAAAGTAACCCACGATACCAGCAGAGATATTGGCGCTGTTGTCATATTCCTGGGCCATCAACAGATTGGATGACAGCAGAACAGAGGCCATTAAGGCGGTACGGGTTATTGCTTTGAGGGGAACCATGATCTTTCCTTTAAGTGTTGAATGACGGGATCGTCGGATGCGCATCTTAGAACTGCTGTAGAAAAATACAAAAGTTTTACGATGGTTTTAACCTTTTTTCCTGAAAAAGCAGGAATTCCTTGATCTGTACCGCTTGGTTAGGGCTATGCCGACCCGGAAACGGGTCGGCAGGATGGTGTTGAAAAGGGGGCAGGCTACAGGAAATTGTTCGGCCAAATCATGGTGCGCCACATGTGGGCGGATGGGGAGTCATCCATCCCCAGCCCCTCTTCCGGGTGGCGGAAGTTGCGGGCAATGATATCGTCAAAAAAGTCGATAGTGACGGGCTCGTCCAGTTCCTCAAAAAAATACAGGTCATAAAGGGTGACCTTGCGTGAGGTTTCATACCATTCATGCTGCATGGCATAGGCGGCATCCCGCTTGATATAGGCTGGTGGCTCGTAATCCTCGCCGAACAGTTTCAGGTACAGTTCCGGATATTCATAGTTGTAGGCCGGGTCAGGGGTATAGCGCAGGGACTGATGGTATTTCACTGCCCAGGCCACTTCCTCTTCCACGTAGGGGGCGATCAGCTGGGCACCATAATAGCCGTGGTCCATCCGGATCAGGCAGGCATTGGTGATGTCATGCAGCAGGCAGGCCATGATGACCTTGTCGGGTTCATGGTTGTCATAGGCCCGTTTGGCGGCTTCCACCAGATGGCGGTAAGTGGATTCATTCATGCGATAGCGGAAGAAATCCTGCAGACAGGGTTTTTCCGGCATGCGGGGCAGGGCAGGGTTGTCGCCCATCATGAAGACATGTTTGTCGTCCACTTTTGCCAGCATTTCACTGCGGCGGTCTCCCAGGTCTGTGCCCACGGTACCCACTGGCTGGGGCAGTATCATGCGTTCACGGCCATCCTGGGGCCAGGGTCGGTTATCACTCATGTTGGTAAGCTGCTCTTGATAAATAAACCGGGTCAGTCGCTGGTGGGGTGCGCGTCCAGGTGTTCGCCGTTATCCAGCCAGCCATTGGCCTGCCAGCGGCCGATATTCTGCTGGGCATTGCAAACGCCGTCATTGGGCTGGGCAATCGAGCCATCCTCTTTTACCACAAAACACATGGCACCGGCATTGCGGCCATCCTGGATAGGACTCATCACGACCCTGACCTTTTCGCCCTTGCGGAAGGTATTGCCGGTCACCCCCTGACGCACGGCATGGATCGGGGCCGCACCTTCAAAACTCCAGGTCTGCATTTCACCGGAGGCATCCGGAGCCTCTATATACAGCCAGCTGTGCGGGCTGTTGAAGTGCCAGTCTGTCACCCGGCCTTCAACCAGCATATGCTGTTTCAGGTCGAACATGGCAAAGGAATGATGGGCATAGAGCATGCCGGGCAGCATACTGGCTGCGATAATAGCTATCACCGAAATGAGCGTTTTCATGGATCAATGATTCCTGTTGTTGATTCGTCAGTTGCCGGGATCGAAAATGGGATCAAAGGATTGCCCGGGCAGGTCCGGGAATTGGGAGTAGCCCCTGGGATCCTTGTACTCTGGATCGCCTGGCAGATAAAACTGGGTGGAGCCGTCCTCTGCCTTGTAGGAGTTGCTGCTGGTGGAGCATTCCCAATTCCTGATTCTTACACCAACGGCAGATAATTCCGGTCTGGCGTCATGGGTATAAACAGCTGACAGGGGTTTCACCAGACCGATCGGGTCATAAAAGGTTACCTGGGTGACCAGTTGTCTGGAGCCATCTTCGCGGGTGACCTGCTGCCAGGTTTCCACCAACTCAAACTGGTTGCTGGTCAGGGGCATGCCTCGCAGGTAATCGGCGGGATTAATCCATTTGGTCCAGATAATGAGTTTGTCACCATCCCAGAAACCGATACTGTCGCCATCAGCGGAATGCTGGGCGTCAATGTTGGCATGTTCCTGGTTGATATAGATGCGGCGCGTCTCATTCATCATGTCATTCATCATCCAGGACTGCGCCGGGGAGTGCACGAATTCCTTGATGTAAGGTTCCCAGAGCCAACGAGGCATCCCGGGGTATTCGCAATTGGTCAGCCGGTCGTAGAGCTGTTCGCCATACTGTTCCATTTCTGCGCGGCGTTCCCTGAACTGTTGTTCGTATGGCGGTGTAAGGACATTGGGGCGGATTTCGCCTCCCGGGGTGATAGCCGACATCAGTGAGCCGCCTTCTATAAACAGAGATGGCATGGTGTTGTTGCCGCTGGTCCACAGCCCGTCCCAGGAGGGTAGGGTATTACGCGTGTGAGTCGTGCCGCCGTTTGCCGCCTCCTGCAGATAACGGTAATGCTCGCTTGCCGTGGCAAAATCCCTTGCCGGCTGGATCACGGCAGGCATCCCGTCATCGATCTGGGAGGCGATGCCCTGGTCACTGTCCTGGGCCTGCAGGGCTTGCATGCAAGCAGTCAGACTGAAAATGACGAAAGTGAATCTGAGGCTAAGGAACCTGTTCATGATAATTTCCCGGAAAAATACCCTGGCAGTATAGGGTTGCCGCAAGAATCTCTGCAAGCTCGCGGGACTTGCGGGTTCTTAAAATAACAAGGTCAGGTCAGTATAAAAATAGACCGGGTCACCTTCATGAGTGGCATTCGGGGCAAGCGTGAAAAAATCACCGTTGAAGTGTTTCACGCCGCCCGCTTCCAGACGGAAAATATCCTTCTTCAGCCAGTGGCGAAACCGGAATTCGGCCTGATACCCGGCATCGTTGCCGCTCAATCCGCTAGCATCACGGATGCCTGAGCTTGAGAAGCTGTCAGTAGCTGACACCAGACGATTACGACGCACGGCAACCATGGCATCGGTTTTTGCGCTGGTCTTGATCTCCAGGCGCAGTTGGGTGGAATTGGTGTTGCTGCGGCCGAGTATGCCGTAAATGCTTGTGGGACCGTATTCGCGGCGCGGACCAAACAGGTTGTCGAAACGCTCGAAATCCATGTCACCCGGTTGCTTGTCTCCACTGCCCCGATCCCAGCTCACCTGCAGGTGTGGCTGCCAGGGGGTGTTAAAGGTGTAGCCCAGACCGGCATGGATAAAGGAGGAAGCGACATCCAGTGCCATGGTGTCTTCAGGCCGGGTTGAACCATATCGCTCGCCCCACTGGTAAATCGTTTCGATCTCGATATCCCATTGCTTCACTGCCGGTGATTTCACCAGTCGCAGACCCGGGGTATACAGGCTTCTGTCAGCGGTACGTGCTTTGTCAGCCTTGTCGGATTCCTGAAGCCTGAACAGGTATGTTTCCAGCGACAGCTTGTGCCAGGGCAGGACGGTTGTGTAATAAAGTCCGAACAACTGGAGCGTCTCATCGGCCTTGTCCAGTTTGATCCGGTTTTTTTCCAGTCCATCGGGGGCATCCGGTTTAATCCGGACGGGCATGACCCAGAATGCGGATAATGATTTCCCCTCTTCCGGCAGCCACTCGGTTTGAAGACCGGCAAAATTCTGTATGGTGTTGCGGAAACCATGGCGTCCCACCAGACGCTGATTGCCATAGCCCATGGTGAACAGGCCTGCCCTGGTTTTCAGATGATTCGTGTTCCAGGCGGCATACAGTTGCAGAGGGCCCAGGGCATTGATGTCCAGGGTGTTCAGGTAGCTGCCCGAATCGTTCAGGTCGGTGCGTGAATCCTGAAATTCCGCAACAAGCGTCAGCGGACCGTGATCTGCCTGCCACTTGCCCAGGGTACGGAATTGCAGCCCCTGATCACTGCCCGTCAGACCTGTCCGGAAAGGATGCTCCATGGTCTGGAAGCGAACACGGTAGCTGCCACTGAAGGATATGTCCCAGTCGTCGGTATTGTCGGGCCCAGCAGCCAGTCCTGAATTCAGGGCAAATAAACACATCAGGCCCCAGGCCGGGGGCAGTAAATTTTTCATTGTTGATTTCCGGGAGATATCTTGGACTCGCTTCCTGCCGCATTATAACGTGCTCAGGCAGGAAGCAGGGCGGTTAACATCTACTCTTCCCAGGGGGGAACTTCGCCAACGCCTACCTGGGCGGAATTGACCAGGATGAAATTGTCGAGGACATCGATGACATCCGGGTAGAGCTGGCGCATTTTGTTGATAAGCGCATTGGCGTTGCGTGCGGTTTTCGCTTCCCGGTTGAAGTCGACGATGTAGTCCCGGGTGAAAGCAAGGCTGGATACATCATCGTCAAGGTCCGGCCGTTTGTGTCCTGCCACCACGATGGCCGGATTCATGTCGATCATGGCATCGAGATTGGCCACCCAGTCCAGGCGCTGGTCTTCCAGGGTTTCCCCCAGCCAGACATGGATGCCGTGAAAGACGATGTCGCCGGCGATCAATGCCTGCAGTTCCGGTATCCAGATGGCGGTGGCATTGTGATGGTCGCCCTGCATGGGGCCGATCACTTCCAGGCGATGGCCTTCCAGCTCGAACCAGTCCTGGGTCAGGGCAGACGGTGCGGTGGGATGAGAGGGGCCATTGTTGCCCAGCATCGGACTCCAGCGGGCAATCTTGAACGGGATGGAGCGCCAGATATCAGCCACCACATCGGGATGGGCGATCACGTCCACATCCGGGAAGGCATCCATGACCACCTGCATGGCCCAGAAATGATCAGGATGGTCGTGGGTGACATAGAGGTATTTCAGGGTCTTCCCGGTTTCCAGCATGTCTGCCACCAGGCGATGGGCATCGGCATTGGTGAAAGGGGCATCGATCAGGACCATCTCCTTTTCACCCATCACCAGGGTGAAATTGGCGTGCAGGCTGGATTCGTTGGAGGTGATAACCTTGAGTGTCAGATCCTCAGCGGCCTGGGTGCTGGCAGAAACCAGGCAGGTCAGCAGGAAAAGTAGGCGGGTTGTTGCAGTCATGGTGGCTTCCTTCTTACAAGTCAGGGGAACTTTATATCGCGGAAACTGCTCTGGTGCCACCTCGTCGTGCGGGCATGGTTTAACGGGGGGCAGGGCGCAGCTTCGCTATTGCTTTGCTTTTCCGGGCTGAATACTGCAAGAATTGCCCTGTGAGGCGAAGCAATGTGCGCTATATGCAGAATTGGATAGTGACTGTCAGTTGTATGATGGGCTGTATCAGGCCAGGAAATCGATCATGATCGGTGATTTTGAATACTCGATAGATGAAAGCACATCCCAGAGTGACGTGAGACGGTGGTCGGCACTGGTGTCGGAATCCGGTTGCCAGGTCGAATTCATCCCCCCGAAATCATACCCGATCATCCAGTCGAAATGGCGTCATCTCGATTATGGCAATGTCTATATCAACTATATCCGGAACAACTGCCCGGTGACTGCCCTGCATATACCCGATGTCAGGCAGGTAAAGCAGAATCTCAATTTCAAGCTGGTATACACGGACAAAGAGGCCACCCTGGCCCATTATGACCGCCTCGTGACTGTGCCGGCTGAATCCTTCGTTCTGATCGACAATGCCCATCTCTTTGAATTCAATATCAAGGCACAGACCTCTATTGGCATTTCCCTGAACCTGAATACCTCCTGGCTGCTTGGTTATATCCCGAATCCGAAATTATCGGTTGCCTGCCCCTTCCCGGCCGCTTCGGACTGGGGTGCAGTCCTGCTCATGGCTTTACGGACGATTGTGGAACAGGAAGTACAGGAGAAAAAGCAAACCTTGCTGCCAAGAAGCCTTGTGACCGAACAACTGGGTTCCCTGCTGTCCCTGATGTTTCTGCCGAAAGAGGATTCAGACCTGAATACTCGCCACCAGGTATCGGTATACAGCAAGTTGAACCGGATATTGCACGATGATTACCACAATCCGGATCTGAATGCGGCATCCGTTTCAGGAAAAGCCGGGATATCCAGACGGCATCTGTTCAACATGTTTTCAGCTGCAGGTACCACATTCAGTAATGCGCTGCTGGACATTCGCCTGGCCAATGCCCGCAGGATGTTCGGCGATCGCAGGTACAGTGCTTTTCGGGTCTGTGATGTGGCCTGGGCCTGCGGATTTACAGACCTGAGTCATTTCGGCAGGTGCTTTAAACGGGAATACGGGCAGACGCCATCGGCCTGCAAAAAGGCCTTCGCCGATAAATATACCATTACCTGTGCTGCCCCTGAACACCATGGTGTTTCAGCAGTCAAGCCGGGATAAAAAAGGAAGAGAGTCATGAGCGTTGTGTCCGCAAACGTGGTGATGGCCCAGAGGCCGGTTGCCGGGAAAGCTGGTAGTCGAGTACTGGGCGACCTGGTCGTGAAAGTGCTGATCCGGTTGCGGATTCTTCTCCTGTTCATGCCCTTTTCACTGGCTTATGGTGCAGATGCCTGGTTTGGCGTGCCCCTGCCTGATCCTGCCCCTTTTGCTCCCGAACTGATTTATGCCCAGCAGGGTTTCAGCCCCCTGCGGCTTGAGGAAGCGGCTGATGTTGCTTCCACAGCGGATATCCGGGCTGATGAATTGATGGGCTATGTGTCAGACCAGGTGGATATCTCCCGGCAAAGCAAGGCAGAGGGTGAGCTGATCTGGGGAAGGATTTCCGGCAGGCGTGGTGGCCAGATGACCACGGATTATGTCCTCGATAAATTTCGGGAAATCGGTCTTGAGGATATCCATTTGCAGCCGGTGACCATGCCGCCCCAGGTCTGGCCTGACAAGGTCTTGATGACACTATTGGCCAACACGGCTGCCGGCCCTGACACTGTTGATTATGTCTTCAGTTCCATGATGCCCCAGCCCAGGACACCCGGCACAGGCGAGGCAGGTATCACCGCAGACCTGGTGTATGTGGGCTATGGACGGGATATCGACCTGGCGGGCAGGGATCTGGCGGGCAAGGGAGCGGTTATCCGCGCAAGACCCGTGCAGGGCGGCTACAGTTCGGTACTCGGTATTCCGGATAAGCTGGCACAGGCCGGCGCCGCATTCGTCATCGTCATTCTCGACCTTGCCGTTGATGTACAGATGTATAACCCGGCTCTGAGTGGATCACTGGTGCCGACCCTTGCCATTGCCGATTATGAAGGCACGTTTCTGGAAAATGTGATGGCCAGGACGGGAAGCACGCCTGTGCAGGCCCGGATCAGCCTGTCCCATGTCACCGAGAACAACCCGACCAGTAATGTCATCGGGAAAATCAGCGGGACCACCGATGAATATGTCATCGTGGTCGCCCACCAGGATTCGTTTTTTTATGGTGCCATCGATAATGCGACGGGCGTGGCCTCCATGCTGGCTCTGGCCCGTCACCTCAAGGCGCTTCCGGAAAAGCCGCGACGTACCCACATTTTCGTGGCTACCGGTGGACACCATGGCGGTGGCTGGCCGGGAACTGTCCAGTATGTGGATTCCATTCTCGATATCCGGGAAAAAACAGCCATCGTGCTCAACTGCGAGCATGTCGCCGCCACCCAGTTCATAGAATATGCCGATATTGATCACGCTGTCTGGGGTACCCACGGCGGCATGCTGCTGGCCAATACGGAAGTACCGAAATTTGGCACGATGATCCCCGGGAACAGGGCCATGTTTGAGTTGCTGGACCAGTCCCTGACCCGCTATGGTGTCACCATGCTGACCCAGGCCTGGGATGATGCCAGGGGAGATGTCTATCCGTTCAAGGCCCGGAACTTCCCTGTCACCCAGATTGTGGAAGTGGGAAACTGGTACCACACGACCGGTGATATTCTCGAAGCGGTTTCGGCACCGGGTATGGAAAGAACTACCCGGGCCTTTGCGGATTTCCTGCATCAGGTTGATGCCAGGTCCATGGATGCGTTGCAGCCGGATTGAGCGCGTTTGCTAACAATAACTATTTAAAGAGGGAAACCCATGAATATAAGTTCCAAGACTATCAAGCAGTTGCTGGCCATTGCCGGACTCGTGGTTCTGGCAGGCACAGCCCAGGCCGGCAGCTTTGCCGATGATCGTGCCGAAATCGAAAACCTGATGGCTACCTACATCTTTGCCCTCGACCTGAAGGATGCGGACGCCTATGCCAACACCTTCACCGAAGACGGGGTGATCAATCATGCCGGTGGCATCGAGCGTGGTCGTGACATGATCCGTGCCTTCGTCCAGCGTTCCGCGGCCAATGCGAAAAAGGCCCTGGCCGAGCGTGACCCCTCCCTGCCCAAATTCATTCCCGGCCGCCACTCCATCGGCAATCTGGAAATCACCGAGATCAAGGGCAATACCGGCAAGGGACGCGCCTACTGGTCCTCCATGGGGGTGGATGAGAACGGCAAGGCCCACGTTAGTGAATACGGGTTTTACGTGGACGAATACGAGCGCGTGAATGGGAAATGGCTGTTTTCCAAACGGCTGATCGTCAATGAGTTTCGTGAAGGACGTGAACACGGCGTCGTGAAAGCGGAATACTGAGCATGTTCAGTTTGCCCAGAAAAGTTGCAAGCCAATTCCTGGCAGCGCTCCTGCTCCTGCCGGTAGTGGCCACTGCCCACCATAGCTCGGCCATCTATGACAGGGAGCGGGAAATCCGCTTTGAAGGCACGGTCACCCGCTTCGAGTGGTCCAATCCGCATGTCTTTATTCACGTGGAAGGCATCGCTGACGGTCAGGCATCACGGGTCTGGCAGTTTGAAACCTCGAATCCCTCCATGATGCGTTCTCGGGGCTGGGACCGTGATTTACTGCAAAAAGGGGATCGCATCACCATCGGCGGTAATCCGGGGCGCAACCAGAGCAAGGGTATCGCCCTGCTGACCCTGCTGGAAAAGGATGGCAGGGACCTGCTCAACAGTGAGTCCTTTTTTGGTTCCAGCCTGATTTCCGAGGCCGATAAGGCACAGACCACTGACACCATCGCCGGTCACTGGGTGATCGTTCCTGACCCGGAGCTCTATGAAGCCCTGAAACCCTGGAACCTGCAACTGACCGACAAGGGTGAACAGTCCATCAGCGCCTATGACGAAAAAACCATGTTGCCGCAGCTGGAATGCATTCCTTCCGTGGCGCCTTCCTACATGTTCATCCCTGACATGAAAGTGATAGCACTGGGTGACAACAGCATCCGTTTCAAGAGCGAATACCAGGGCGTGGAGCGGATTTTCCATCTGGACCAGAACAGTCATGAGGGCGTGGCACCCAGCCTGCACGGCCATGCCATCGCCCGTTGGGAAGGGGATACGCTGATCGTGGATACTGCCCGTTTCAGCGAGAATCGCACCGGTCATACGTCTGGCCTGGCATCAGGCCTGCAAAAACACCTGGTCGAGGAATTCACCCTGAATCCTGATGGCAAAAGCATGACCTGGCGTTTCACGATGGAAGATCCCGAATATTTTAACGGGATGGTGACCGGAGAAGGGCAGTACCTGTTCACACCGAACAGGGAGTACAGCCCGGATGCCTGCAGTCTCGAGAATGCAAAACGTCTTTTGTAGACCCGCGGCCATGCAGTCAGTCCGGACGACAACAACAGATAATGAGAACAACACAGGGGAGAGATGATGAAACCTGAACAGGATGAATTGAAAGGCATCGAGGATGCCGCCGGCAACGGTCTGCTGCATCGCAGGCTGTTCCTGCAGGGAGGCGCGGGACTGCTTGCTGGCGCGGGATTGATGAGTGCCCGTCATGCACAGGCCGCACCGCTTACCATTCCGGCATGGATGAAGGCACCGGGCACGCACATGAGCCCTTATGGCCAGCCTTCTTCACATGAACAGGGCGTGCAGCGCATTGTCGGTGGTACACCCAATGTCACTGGCAGTGGTGTGTCGTTCACCCCGCTGGAAAGGCTGCACGGGACCATCACGCCGAATGGCCTGCATTTCGAGCGTCATCACAGTGGTGTCCCGCAGATCGATCCTGATGAACATGTGCTGGTGATTCATGGCCTGGTGGACAGACCCCTGAAATTCACCATGGACGCGCTGATGCGCTACCCCACCGTGACCCGCATCCAGTTCCTGGAGTGTTCGGGTAACAGCGGGCGCAGCAACATGAGTCCGGAACCGCCCCAGGGACCACTGGGGACCATGCACGGCCTGGTCTCCTGCAGTGAATGGACCGGTATTCCGCTGTCGGTGCTGCTGGATGAGGCCGGCGTCAAACCCGGTGCCGGCTGGGTGCTGGCGGAAGGGGCCGACGCCGCCGCGATGAGCCGCAGTATCCCGCTGGAGAAAATGATGGACGATGCCATCATCGCTCTCTATCAGAACGGTGAACGTCTGCGTCCGGAAAACGGTTACCCCATGCGCCTGTTCCTGCCGGGCTATGAAGGCAACATGTCGGTGAAATGGCTGCGTCGCCTGAAGGTGAATGCCGAGCCGACCATGACCCGGGATGAGACTTCCCATTACACCGATGTGCTGGTGGGCGGCAAGGCGAAGATCCTGACCTTTCCCATCGGTGTCAAATCCGTGATCACCAGTCCGTCACCGGGGATGAATCTTCCCCAGCCGGGCCTGTATGAACTGACCGGACTGGCCTGGTCCGGGGCGGGCAGAATATCCCGGGTGGAGGTGTCCGCCGATGGTGGCGCTACCTGGGCCGAAGCGGCGCTCAACGGGCCGGTACTGTCGAAATCCTTTACCCGTTTCCGCCTGGCCTGGCGCTGGAATGGCGCGCCGGCAACCCTGGTCAGTCGTGCCTTCGATGAGACCGGTGCAGGGCAGCCCACCCGCGATGCCTTTATCGCTGAATACGGCGCAAGAAGTAATTATCACAACAACACCATCCAGTCCTGGGGTGTATCAGGCAACGGGGAGGTGACCAATGTCTATATCTAAAGTCTTCGGTTTGCTGTGCTGCTCGGCCATGGTGGCCTGCACCGCCGTTCAGGAATCTTCAGGTCCGGGATTGGGTGTGCCGATCTCGGCAGCCGACCTGGCACCCTGGGATATCAGTATCGAGAGCGATGGCAGCGGCCTGCCGGCTGGCTCCGGCACAGTCGCCCAGGGGAAAGCGCTCTACAACACGCACTGTATCGCCTGTCATGGCGTGGAAGGGGGCGGCCAGCCCAATGACCGTCTCGTTGGCGGTCACGGGACACTGGACCAGATGGACCAGGTGAGAACCGTGGGCAGCTTCTGGCCCTATGCCACGACCCTGTTCGACTTCACCCGTCGTGCCATGCCCTTTAACACCCCGCAGACACTGTCCAATGACGAGGTGTATGCCCTGTCAGCCTACATCCTGTTCCTTAACGGCATTGTTGACGAGGATGTGGTGATGGATGCACAAACCCTGTCTGCCGTGCGCATGCCCAATGCCGACGGTTTCATCATGTCCTATCCCTGAGACCTGGCCAATGACATCCCTGCACAAACATATTTCAGGCCCGGTGGCGGCAGCCGTCCGGGCAGGCATGCTGGCAGCCTGCCTGGTGCTTGGGAATGTCGCGTCTGCCGCCGAGCCCGAATTCACCCTGGTTACCCTGACGGAAGATATTGCCGACCCCTGGGCGATTGCCGCCCTCCCTGATGGGGATGTGCTGGTCACGGAAAAGGCCGGTCATTTACGCCTGATCCGGGACGGGATCCTGCAGGACGAACCTGTGCCTGGCGTGCCCGAGGTTCGTGTGGGCGGGCAGGGCGGCCTGATGGATCTGGTGCTGGCACCTGATTTTGCCGACAGCGGCTGGCTGTACATGACCATTGCCAAGCCGGGGCCGGATTCACTGACCGGCACCACGGCTGTCATGCGTGCGCGATTCGACGGACAACGCCTGACCGACCTGGAAGAGATCATCGAAACCCGGGCCTGGGGCGAGGCCGCCAGTCATTACGGAACACGGCTCACGTTTGATGACAGCGGGCACCTGTTCCTGACCATTGCCGACCGTAGTGCCTTTTACCTGACTGGCCGGCCGATGACAGAACATCCTGCCCAGCGCCTGGATACCCACATGGGCAAGGTGTTGCGCCTGAATCTGGATGGCTCTGTGCCGGCAGACAATCCTTTTGTCGGTCGTGATGATGTTCTGCCGGAAATCTGGTCGTTCGGGCACCGTGATCCCCAGGGCATTGCCTTCCGTCCGGCAACAGGAGAGATGTGGGAAGTGGAACATGGTCCACTTGGCGGTGACGAGCTCAACCTTTTGCTGCCGGGCAGGAACTATGGCTGGCCGATTGTCAGCAAGGGTGACAACTATACGGATCTCACCGGGTTTGCTTCCGTTGACAGCCGGGACGACATGGAGGAGCCGCGGTTTTACTGGCTCAAGACCATTGCCCCGTCCAATATCCTGTTCTATTCAGGCAAGCAGTTTCCGGCCTGGCAGGGCAATGCCCTGATCAGTGGACTGTTCGGGGAAAAACTCACCCGCATCACCCTGGAAGGTGACCGGGTCACCAGCGTGGAAACCATCGTTGAGGGTGTGGGGCGGATCCGTGATGTTCACGAAGGGCCGGATGGCACTATTTACCTGGCCATCAATATCGGGATCGCCAAAGCCCCCATCATTCGGCTGCAGCCGGTGGCCCAAGCCGAGTGATTTGCCTGCCGATGCCCGGGATCTTTCTCAAGGCTGGTTGATGGCGGCGTTAACCTCGATGTAATGGCGCTCCCTGGCAAAGCCGTTGAATATCGACACCATCCTCTCCAGCTGTTCAGGCATGGCGGCAGCCAGGTCGTTGCGTTCGGAGGGGTCCTCAACCATATTGAACAGCATCCATGCCTGCCGGGGCAGCTGGACGATTTTCCATTCCCCGCGCACCATCATGCGGTTGCCTGAATGGTCCAGGGCAATGGCTTCTTCCTCCCCGTGAATCCTGCCTTGCCGCGTTGTCAGCAAGGGAGCCATGGAGTGCCCGCGCAGCGGCATCACATCCCGACCCCCGAAGGATCCGTCCGGAGGCTCGATACCTGCCAGGTCGAGGACAGTGGGCATGATATCCATCACGGTCAGAAACTGGCCGGACATGCTGCGGGCGGCGACAGCGTTGTTGTGCCAGGCGAAGGCGGCAACGCGCATGCCGCCTTCAAATGAGGTGCCCTTGGTATTGCGGAAGGGAGAAGAGATCGCATCCGCCCAGCCCTGGCCGATGTTGGCCCAGGAGTCTGGCTTGCCCAGATTGTCCAGCGCGTTGTTGACCGGATCCTGGTCACGACCGCCCACCATGGCGGCGAGCAAACCGCCGCCCTGGGGGCCGTTGTCGTTCATGTAGATGATCCAGGTGTTGTCGAGCTGGCGGGATGCTTCCAGGCGCTCGAGTATCAGGCCGATCTGTTCATCCAGGTGGGCCACCATGGCTGCATGGATCTCCATGGCCCTGGCATAGGCCTGCTGTTCATCGGAGGCCAGCTCCTGCCAGGGACCGCTCTCCTTGTTGCATTGCTCAGTGGCGGCATTGGCGGGAAGGATGCCTTCTGCCAGGGCTCCGGCCATTCTTGCTTCGCAAAGCGCATCGAAGCCAGCGTTATAGGTTCCGGAAAAACGCCCTTCCCGGCCGGGTGGGGTCTGTAGCGGCCAATGGGGCGCGGTGGGGGCATAGACGGCAAAAAAGGGTTCACGGCGGCGCGCATGGTCGTCAAGGAAGGTGAGCAGCTTGTCGGTATAGCGAATCGTGGAGTAGGTGGGATCAGTCAGCCGATGGACTTCTCCGTCGAGGCTGTAGCGTGCCTGGGCCGTGGTGCCATAGTGATTGTCGGAGCCACGCAGCAGAGTGTAATCACGATCAAAGCCATAATTGGCGGGTAACGAGCGACCGGTTGGGTCCCGGTCGCCGATGTGCCACTTGCCCGACATCATGGTGTGGTAACCATTGGCCTGCATGACTTCGGGCAGGGTTGCCACACGGGGTTGCAGAAATCCTTCATAGCCATACTGGCCATCGAACAAGGCATTGTACAGCTGCGACCCCATGCCGGCTTCATGATTGCCGGTGCCGGTAAAGAGCATGGCCCGGGTCGGGGCGCAGCTGGGGGCGGCGTGGAAGTTTGTCAGGCGCATCCCGTCCCGTGCCAGGCGGTCCAGGTTGGGCGTGGGGATGTCGCGGCCGCCGAAAGCCCCCAGATCGGTATAGCCCATGTCATCGGTGACGATGATCAGGAAATTCGGACGGCTGTCAGGGACTTGCTGTGCCCAGGCCGTGGATATGCCGGCAGTGATCAGAAGGCTGATAAAAAGAAAGTATCTACACATATTCGTTATCTCCCGTTTTTCGGGGTGGTGACTTTCCTCACCAGACTGGTCATTTAAAAACTCGGCGGTTGTATCAGTCATTGGTCAAGCGCCCTGACTGCAGGAGAAAAGTCACTGCTTCGGTAGTTGCTCTTGTATGGGGCGTGACTGCGACCCAATACGCCGCCATACGCTGTTATTCCGGAGACCATACGGGCAGTTGAATAACAGGAAACCTGCCAAGGACTGAACAACCGACATCCCCGTGAAAAATCGTTTTGAGAATAACGCTGTCCTGATCCCGGGGCTGCAATAGCTATCGGTGGTGCGTGCGCCGCCGGTTTCAGCCACGATGGACGTTGCTCCTTCGGGCGTCACACGGGTAATGGCTTGCCAGCGAATTTACATCAGCAGGCTTGAGCCATGGCGATGGTTACCGTGCTATCGGGGAGCTGGAGGTTGTCTGCTGCCAGTCCAAGTTCAATGGCGTCCATCGTCATACCAGGTCCAGCAGTATGTCCAGGGTCTGTTCCGGAGCCTCATCCATGACCCAGTGGGTGGTAAAGGCTTCATGGTATTCCCAGGCCGGATCCGCCTTGGTCCTTTCTGCAAATGGCGTAAAGGGCGTATGGGGGAAATTGGTGGCATAGACATAGATTTTACGGGGGATGGTCTGCTCCTGTCCTGTCAGCTGCACTGCTTCCACCAGGGTCAGCAACGGCTGCTTGCCGATCAGTCCCGGCACCTCTTCCAGATTCATACCTGCCAGTGGCGGCACCAGGCCGGGAGTACGTTTCTGGCTGTCGATATACCACTGGTGTTCATAGTCCCCGGTCAAGTCCCACAGGGACTGATCGTGTTGCGGCAGGAAAGCATCAAGATAGCAGATGGCATCAATGCGTGGAGCCAGGTTGCTTGCCAACTGGGTGATCACCATGCCGCCATAGGAATGACCGACAAGAATGAAGCGTTCAAAGCCCGCCGCCTCGATCTGGGCAGCGGCATCATTCACATGATCGGATAGGGTGATGCCGCCATGCAGTTCCGGTTGCCGTGGGCCGATTCCCGGCAGGGCAACCACCAGGGTATCGTGTCCGGCATGACGAAGATCGTTTTCGGTTTTCGTATAACTTTGGCCGCCGCCCCAGGCGCCGTGAACAAGAACAAAACTTGCCATGGAAGTTTCCTGATACAAAAGGGCAGGGTAACGTGATTTAGGCTGAAATCAAAATAATGCCCCCTCTTTTTTGCTTTTCCTGTCTTCAGATCCTGGACAGTTCTATCGCCTCCGCAGGGCCAAAAGTGCCTGGTGTCAGGGTGCTTTCGTCATTGACTATGGCATCTGGCCTGGAATCGATAGGGTCCGGGACGGGCTGGCGTGCCGGAAGCAAAAACCGGGAATATGCAAGCTGGACACATATATCACCAGTGAATGCTAAGGCGTCAGTCATTTGATAGTATGTTTGCCTGTATCGCCAATTTTCGCTAATGTTGAGCCACAACAAGAATTAGAAAATCGCTACACCCGCAGGGTTGGGAACTATCACCATGAAACGACGAGAATTGATTCAGGCCTGTGCGATGGCGGCCCTGTTTCCTGAAGGATTGATTGCCGGCAATAGTGTCTTTGCGGCGAATACAGGAACATCGAGGTATTCACGTTTCTTTTTTGATGAGCGCTTTGTTGATCCGGCAACTCAGCTCAGTAATGTGGTAAATGATGTGTTGCTCGTTCCCGTGCGCAGTGATGTCACTGCTGTCTGGACCGGTATGTTGAGCAGGGCTGCCCGGCAGCAGTCACTGGCATTACAGGGACTCACCACCGAATCTTTCGTCTTCTGCCTGCAACGGCTACTTCACGGCAGTCATGCCGTGGAAGTCTCCATGCAGCGAGTCAGCCAGGACCTCTATGGCTGGTCGCTGGTTGCTGACCATAAAAACATCAACAGGAGAGTTGCCTGATGGCCAGTTCACTGCCGCCCGGCGTCGATGTCGATACCCTTAATGCCGCCTTTGAGCGCTTTCGCCGTATTGTCGGCAATGACTGGGTCTTTACGGATGAGAAGCTTTCCAGCTATCGGGATCCCTACACGCTGACCAACGACCCCACCGAATACCAGCCTTCCGGCGCCGTTGCACCGGCCAGCGTGGATGAGGTCCAGGAGATTGTGAAGGTGGCCAACGAATTCGGTGTTCCGCTCTGGCCGGTATCGCGCGGCAACAATTTTGCCTATGGCGGTTCGGCACCGGTGATGTCGGGCACAGTGGTGCTGGACATGAATCGCATGAACCGGATTCTCGAAGTTAACGAGGAATTCGGTTACGCCCTGGTGGAACCCGGCGTCAGTTATTTTGACCTCTATGACTATATCCAGGCGCGCGGCCTGAAACTGTGGCTGGATGTGCCCGATCCCGGTTTTGGCAGTGTCATGGGCAATGCCCTGGACCACGGTATCGGCTATACCCCCTATGGCGATCACTTCGGTATGCAGTGTGGTATGGAAGTGTGTCTGCCCAGCGGCGAGCTGGTGAGAACCGGCATGGGGGCCCTGGAAGGCAACAACACCTGGCAGCTGTTCAAGTACGGCTATGGTCCCTACGTGGACGGCATCTTCTCCCAGTCCAATTTCGGCATCGTCACCAAGATGGGTATCTGGCTGATGCCGGAGCCGGCAGGTTATCGGCCGTATATGATTTCCTTCGAGCGTGAGGAGGATATCGAGCAGGTGGCGGAAATTCTGCGCCCATTAAAAGTGGGCATGGTCATCCAGAATGCGGCCACCATCCGCAGCCTGATCATTGATGCCGCTGTTCATGAAACCAAAAGCAGGTATTACAGCGGCACAGGCCCAGTCCCGACCAGTGTCTATAAGGACATCATGGCAGACCAGCAGATCGGCATGTGGAATTTCTGCGGTGCGCTCTATGGTCCGCCACCGGTCACCGATGCCCTGTGGTCTGTCATTCGTGAGGCCTTCTCCCGGATTCCGGGTGCCAAATTCTATTTCCCGGAAGACCGTACCCGTGAGCACGATATCCTGCTGCACCGTGCCGAAACCATGAAGGGCATCCCCAAGCTTACCGAATTCAACTTTCTGAACTGGAATGGTGGTGGCGGCCATGTGGGCTTCTCACCGGTATCCCCCATCACCGGGAAGGATGCCATCAACCAGTATAACCTGGTGAACAACCTGGTACGCGAATACGGATTTGATTATATGGGGCTGATGGCGGTGGGCTGGCGCGACATGCATCATGTCACCGTGGTGGTTTATGACAAGAACAACCCTGATGAAATCCGGCGCATGGACGAAGTATTCAACATTCTGGTGGACGAGGCGGCCAAGGCCGGATACGGTGAATACCGTACCCACATTCGCTACATGGACCGAATCGCCCAGACCTATGGCTGGAACAACGGTTCGCTCTGGCGCATGCACGAAACCATCAAGGATGCCCTGGATCCCAATGGCATCATTGCTCCGGGGAAGTCCGGTATCTGGCCCAGCAGGTACAGGGGGTAAGCCGTGAAAAGAACTTTGAAACTCTCGTTATTCCTGCTGGGTTTGAGCACGCTTGCCGTTCAGGCCCAGGACGGCCAGGCCCAGTTCCAGAAACACTGCACCCCCTGTCACGCACCGGGCATGAATCATCCAGGCACCATCCAGCTGACCCTGACAAGAGGAGAAGACAATGGTGTGCTTGAAGAACGGGATAATCTGATACCGGTCTATGTCAAAACCATCGTGCGCAATGGACTCAATGCCATGCCGGCATTCAAGCCGACCCAGGTTACTGACGCTGAGCTGGATGCCATTGCCGAGTATCTGAAGAAATAGCACAATAAGGTCTGGTGGGGGCTGGTGTAACAGCCAGCCTGCATCATTTTGTTTGCTTGTTGATCACGCCGGGGCTTGCCCGGCAATGCCGAAACTTTCCATATGCTGAAAACACTACGCCTGCTTCCTGCCATTCTGTTGACCGCCATCGTGCATGTGCCAAATATTCAGGCCCAACCGGACCTTTCCGGCGTCTGGGTGTTGCTCCAGCATGACAGGCCCGGCGGCTTGTTCGGTGCACCTGCCGATCCTGTGTTGTCCGCTCGCGGGCAGGAAATAGTGGATGATTTCAGGGATGGTCTTGCGCCAGATGCCCCTGAAAGAGGCGCTTTTTGTGTGAATTCAGGGATGCCGGAATCCATGTTCGGTATTGCCGGTTACCCACTGGATATCATTCAGCGTGAAAAGCGAATCACCTTTATTTCCGAATTCCAGTCCGAGGTTCGCCGGGTCTATCTGGATGGCAGGGCCATGCCGGAGGATTATCCTGTTACCCGTAATGGTTATTCAGTAGGGCGGTGGATCAGGGAAGACGGCGGTGATGTGCTGGAAATTGATACTGCGCTCATCAAAGCCTGGGAGGTGGACAAGTGGGTGCATAGTGAAGCAGCAGCAGTCAAAGAACGTATCTCTCTTGTAAATGCCTCGAAGCTGACCCTGGGTGAAAGACAGGCCCGGGAAGTCGAAGCCGATGAACTGGTGATGCAGAACATCATTACAGTGACAGATCCTGTCATGTATGAGCGACCACAGACCGTGACCGTCTGGATGAAAAAAGTGCCGGATTCCACGCTGCTGGAATACAACTGTAATGAGTACAACTGGCGCAATGCCCTGAAAAACTGACCCGGGCCAGTCGTCGCTTGTCCTGACTGTTCTGCAGTTACGCTTCCCCTTTTTTTACTGGTACACTCGGTTTCCCTGGCTGCTGCCATGACCTGTTTGTTGACGTGGAGAAAACACATGAAACTGCTGAAAATCCTGTTTATGCCCTTGCTTGTCGTGGGCCTGTCCCATGCTGTCTATGCCAGTGACCTGCCGATTCCCGGTATCGAACCGGCCAATGATTATCCCGGCGCCGGCCTGACGCCTGACCCGAATACCGAGTACAAGGTGGTCTTCGATTTCAACGTCAACGATGACAATCTGGATGATCCCTACCCCATGCTGCCTTTCGTGGCGAAGTACGTGAACACGCTCGCACATCTGGGAGTGCCGAAGGAAAACCGCAAGATTGCCATTGTCATGCACCAGGGTTCTGCCCTGATCGGCCTGAATAACGACGAGTTCAAGGCCCGCCACGACGGCAAGGACAACCCCAATATCGAACTGATCAAACAGCTGCATGCTGCCGGTGTCAGCTTCCATCTGTGCGGGCAGGGTGTAATAGCCAGGGACGTTGATACCAGGGACCTGCTGGATGAAATCGAAGTGGATTACTGGGCACTGACCACTATTATTGAGCTGGGTCGTCAGGGCTACGTCATCCTCAGATAAAAATTGGGGTCAGAACACTATTTCCAAATAAAGATGATCTGACCCCAATTTCCGGAGAATAATGATGAAACGTTTTTTACTGACCAAATGTCTGGCGATACTTGCCATGATATTGGCGCTGCCGATTTCGGCCCAGGTGCCAATTACGACTCGTGATACCCTGTTGGACCGTATCCAGATCGAGGATATGCTGCTGGCTTACTACTATGGATTCGAAGTGGACGAGGGGCACGACTGGACAGCCATGTATACCGATGATGCGGTGCTGGATATCAACGGTAAGGTCTACAAAGGTAAGAAAGAAATCCAGGGGTTGTATGTCAATTACGATGAAATCTCGCCGGAAGAGAATGTCCCCGGCAAGGTGCATGTGCTGATGACCAATCCACGCATCATCGTGACCGGAGATACGGCTACGGCCCATATGATCTACACGGAAGTGATGAACGATACGGTGTATCTGGCACCGCGTCTGATCGAGCAGGGCAGGGAAGATACCAAATTCCGCAAAATCGACGGGACCTGGTATATCACCGAACGCCTGATCACCCAGGATGGCGGATTGCCGCCATCGTATTACGACACCTACAAACCCCGCTAATAAAATGAATAAAATGGGGTCAGATCATCTTTATATGGAAATAGTGTTCTGACCCCATTTTTTTATCTGTTACTGCGCTGGACGATGCCCATCATCTTGAAGGCCAGCAGGGACGCCGAAAACTGGTAGGCATGAAACCCTTCAATGGGCGCGAACTCGGTGATGTCGAAACCGATGATCTGGGCCTGGCTGGCTACTGATTCGAACAGGGACAGGGTCTGGTACCAGCCCAGTCCGCCCGGTACCGGTGTGCCAGTGGAGGGGAACACGGACGGATCAAGACCATCCACATCCACGGTGAAAAACACCTTCTCCGGGAAGTCGTCCGGCAGGTCGATATGGGTGATGTTATTGGGCACCAGGATGTCGGCATCAATGTGATGCACGCCATGGACCTTCCGGGTTTCCATTTCTTCCTGGCAGAAAGCGCGGATGCCCAGCTGGTATAACGGAATCCCTTCATCCACGATGCGCTTCATCACAGAAGCATGGCTGTAGGGATTGTCTTCATAGCGGTCACGCAAATCCGCATGGGCGTCGATCTGGACGACACCGAAGTCGTCAATGCCCGCATCCAGAAAGCCACGGATCATGCCGTAGGTCACGGTGTGTTCACCGCCCAGGCCTACCGGGATCTGTTCCCGGCGGGCAATTTCCCGCACCACTTCGGCAATACGATCTGTCACCACGGCGCCATCGCCATCACAATCGATGGGCGGATGGGTATAGATACCTTCCTCGCCCGGCATGCTTTTGCCATCCCATTGTTCCAGCTGCCAGCTGGCCTCCAGAATGGATCGCGGGCCATCGGCTGTGCCGCCACCATAGGACACTGAGGCTTCATAGGGAATCGGCACCACATGGAACCAGGCGGTTTCCGGTGTGGGGTGTTCGTATTCGGAGCCAAGAAATACCGGGTAGCCGGGCGCGGCGAACTGGTCAAAGTCGTCCATAGTCACACTCATCTTGCCTGTTTATGACAGGCGATTGCGAAAATCCTCAAAGCCGAACTCACGCACCACGCGCAGCTCATCCGTCTGTGAATTCCAGATGGCGATGGCCGGCAGGCGCACCCCGTTGAAGGTGGTGGTCTTGACCATGGTGTAATGGCTCATGTCATCAAACACCAGGCGCTCTCCCACCTTTAGGGCATGATCGAAACTGTAGTCACCCATCACATCGCCGGCCAGACAGCTCAGGCCACCCAGGCGATAGGTATGGGAAAGCTGACCCGCTTCACCGGAACCAAAAATATGCGCCCGGTAGGGCATTTCCAGGGTGTCCGGCATGTGACAGGTGGCGGAGCAGTCCAGGATGGCAATATCGCTGCCGTTGGTCATGGTGTCGAGTACTTCGCTGACCAGTATCCCGGTATGGATGGCGATGGCTTCACCGGGTTCGAGATAAACCTGGACATTGTATTTTTCTGAAAAAGCCTTCACGCGTTTGATCAAGGCTTCTACGTCGTAATCGGGGTGGGAGATGTGATGGCCGCCACCGAAATTGATCCAGTCGAACTGTGACAGTTTATCGCCAAGCACGGCTTCCACCTTGGACAGCGTTCTATCCAGTGGCTCAAAGCCCTGTTCACAGAGTGTGTGAAAGTGCAGGCCGTTGAACATGCTCAGATCGGTGTCCAGAATCTGGGAAACAGGAACACCAAGGCGTGATCCGGTGGAGCAGGGATCATATAACGGCACCGCACCCTCGGAATGTTCAGGATTGATGCGCAGGCCGAAATCCAGATTGGGACGGGCTGCTTTGGCTGCCGTGATTATCGGCTGGAACCGCTGCCACTGGGTCAGGGAGTTGAAGACCACATGATCGGCAAAGGTGAGAATTTCCCTCAGATCATTTTCCGGGAAGGCAGCGGAATAAACGTGCACTTCTCCGTCGTATTCGTCTTTGGCCAGGCGTCCTTCCAGCAGGCCGCTGGAACAGGTGCCGCTCAGGTATTTGCTGATCAGCGGTGCCAGGGAAAACATGGAAAAAGCCTTCAGGGCGATGAGCACCTTGGCCCCTGAACGGGCCTGCACGTCCGCCAGTATTTTCAGGTTGTTCTCCACCGCCACCTCATCCACGACAAAGCAGGGTGATGGCACCCGGCCCGGATCGAAATCCAGGAAGGTGGCGCTGGCTGGGGTGTTGGTCATGGGATCAGACCAGGTCGTATCCGGGTTCTTCGATGACGACCCAGGGCAGACCATGCTGATTCATGTTCTCCATGAAGGGGTCAGGATCCATCTGCTCCATGTTCCAGACGCCGGGTTTGCGCCACTGACCTTCCAGAATCATCTTGGCACCGATCATGGCCGGCACGCCCGTGGTGTAGGAAATGGCCTGGGAGAGCACCTCGGCATAGCAGGCCTGGTGATCGCAGATGTTGTAGAGGTAAACGGTTTTTTCCTTGCCGTCCTTCAGGCCGGTGACCACACAGCCGATGCAGGTCTTGCCTTTGGTGCGCGGGCCCAGGGTGGACGGGTCAGGCAGCAGGGCCTTGAGGAACTGGATGGGCACGATCTGCTGGCCCTGGAATTCCACAGGCTCAATGCCGGTCATGCCGACATTGCCCAGCACTTCCAGATGTTTGAGATAGCTTTCACCAAAACTCATCCAGAACTGGGCGCGCTTGAGGGTTGGAAAATTCCTGACCAGCGACTCCAGCTCTTCATGGTACATACGATAGATGTTGAAGGTGCCGACCTCTTCCGGACAGGTGAAGGACTGGTGCAGGGACATGGCTGGCGTGGTGACGAACTCGCCGTTTTCCCAGTGCCGGCATTCAGCGGTTACTTCACGGATATTGATCTCCGGGTTGAAGTTGGTGGCAAAGGGGTAACCGTGGTTGCCACCGTTGACATCGATGATGTCCAGCGTGTGGATCTCGTCAAAATAATGCTTGGCCAGATACGCGGTAAAAACATTGGTGGCGCCGGGATCAAAACCGCTGCCCAGCAGGGCGGTCAGGCCGGCTTTCTCGAACCTTTCCTGGTAGGCCCACTGCCATTTGTATTCGAATTTGGCGGTATCCAGCGGCTCGTAGTTGGCTGTGTCCATGTAATCGACACCGGCTTCCAGGCAGGCATCCATGATAGTGAGATCCTGGTAAGGCAGGGCCACGTTGATCACCAGGGCAGGGTTGATCCTGTTGATCAGGGCAACCAGCTCGGGCACGTTGTCGGCATCCACCTGGGCGGTGTCGATGGTTCTTCCCTGTTTTTCCCGGATCTGTTCGGCAATCTTGTGGCATTTGGACTCGGTCCGGCTGGCCAGGGTGATATGGGTGAAAACCTCAGGGAGTTGTGCACATTTGTGAGCCACTACCTGCCCAACGCCGCCGGCGCCGATGATGAGTACATTTGCCATGGTGAATCTCTCCAACTTCATGTCCCGGTATCAGTATCCGGGCTCCAAACCGCCTATAGTACAAAATGCCGGGCCAGGATTGGAGTATTTTGCATGGGCATATGGGGGTTCATGGGAAATATCTGCTGTTTTCCTGATGTCGCATCTGCGACAATGCGCGCCTTTCCATCTTGAGGACCACACCATGCAGATTGCCGATAACAGCGTTGCCAGTTTTCATTTCATTATCCGCGATGAGGCCGGTGCGGAACTGGACAACTCCGGTGATCAACCCATGACCTACCTGCATGGCCAGAATTCCCTGCTGCCCGGTCTGGAAGAGGTCATGGTGGGCAAGACTGTGGGCGAAAAATTTACGGTCACCCTGCCCCCGGAACAGGCCTTTGGCGAGATTCGTCCTGACAGCGAACAGCGGGTTCCGTTAAAGCATCTGCACGGGGCCAAGAACTGGAAGCCGGGCATGCAGGCCGTGGTGAATACCCAGCATGGCCAGCATCAGGTTACCGTGGTAAAAGTCGGTCACACCATGGCCACCATCGACACCAACCATCCCCTGGCAGGCAAGACGCTGGTCTTTGAAATCGAAGTGACTGACGTCCGTGAAGCCAGTGAAGAGGAAATTTCCCATGGTCATGCCCATGGACCGGGTGGTCATCACCACCCTTAAAAAAAGGGGTCAGATCATCTTTATATAAAAATAGGGGTCTGACCCCTGTTTTTTTATTCCGCCTTTTTTATGACCAGCAGGGCGCCGTCCTGTTCTTCGGTCAGGAAATACAGCAGTCCGTTCGGGCCCATGCGGATATCACGAATACGCTGGTTCAGGGATAAGAGCATATCTTCACGCTGGCGTTCATCACCATTTTCATCATAAAAGATGCGCACCATCCGTCCGGTGCCGGGCAGTTGGCCAACACGCTGGGCACCGATGAAAGCGCTGGTGGTCCAGGTGGGGAAATCCGTGCCGGTATAAAAGGACAGTCCAGATGGGGAAATTCCGGGGATAAACGCAGAAAGCGGTCGCTGCATCCCTTCCATGTGGGGGGTTGGGGATACATAAGGACCGGAATACTCTCGACCGAAGCTCACCAGCGGCCAACCGTAATTGTTACCGGCGCGAATGATATTCACTTCATCGCCGCCATTGGGACCATATTCCACTTCCCACAGTTCACCAGTTTCAGGATGCACGGCCAGACCGGAAGGATTGCGGTGTCCCAGGCTGAAAATTTCCGGACGATATTCACCCAGTCCGGCAAAAGGATTGTCTTCCGGTACGCTTCCGTCCAGGTTCAGACGCAGAATCTTGCCACGCAGGCTCAGAATGTCCTGGGCCGAGCCATCCCGGGTAGCACCCACTCCCATGTACAGTTTGTTGTCGCTACCAATGGCCAGACGCGCCGCACCACCACCGGCGCCGTCCCAGGTGTCTGATACCAGCAGTTCTTTTACATCCGTAATACGGTTGTTGTCATAGCGGGCGCTGGCGAGGACGAACGCGACCTCCTTGGGCTCTGAAGACAGTAGTTTATGGTAGGTGAGATAGAGGCGCCGGTTGCTGGCAAAGTCGGGATGGGGCAGGACTTCCATCAGACCGAGCAGGCGTTCCACATAGATGGTATCAGGCAGGCCTGGAATGTATTCCGGCTCCAGTTTTCCGTCATGGATAAGCCGCAGATGACCTTCGCGTTCGGTAACCAGCATGTCACCATTGGGCAGGAAAGCCAGGCTCCAGGGATGGGGCAGGCCACGGGCCACGACTTCCACCTGAATCCTGGCCTGGTAGGTCTGGATGTCCCAGGGGCCGTCACCCAGAGGAGATGAGCCAAACTGGGCCTGCAGATTTGGCGAGATTAGAAAAGCCAGCAGGACAGTAAAAGGAGGCAGAGTAATTTGAAACCTGATGTTCATCTTATTTCCCGAAAAAAGGTTGAACTTTCAATGGCAAAAATGGGGTCAGATCATCTTTATATAAAAATAGTGTTCTGACCCCATTTTTTACTGGAATTTCAGCAGGGTCATGTTTTCGTAGGTTGCGCTAATGGCTTTGGGCAACAAGCGATCATAGTAGGCCCAGTCGGCATACTGTTCCAGTTTGATCTCGTCCAGCAGTTGTTCAAGGGTATGGCCATGGGAGATTCCTTCATTGACCGCAGTCCGCAGGTCCAGCAGGAACTGTAGTGGCAGTTTCACCTCATCCTTTGTAAAGAAGCCGCCGTGCCCACCGGCAAAAGTATCGAAATCCAGGTCCAGTACCGCCTGGTAGGAACGTATCCATTCATTGATCGGGGTGCCATCCAGGGGACCGCAGGCACTGGGTACTGAACGGATATCATCACGCACCAGGGCGTCAGCAATCATGTCGGTGACAAATACCACACGTTCATCGGGGAACAGTACAGCGGTCATATCATCACCATGGTTCTTGCCAGGATGCATCAGTTCAACAGTTTTGCCACCCAGTGTCAGGCTCATGCGCTGGGAATAGGTAAGATCAGGGGGCAGAATGTCGGCCTGTAGTTCCTGTGGTGTGACGGTGCCGTCCGAGTTGAGATCAAGCTGCTCAAACCAGCCATCAAACATGCCGCAGATACCGGGGTCGGCATTGGTTGGTCCCATGATCTCTTCTTTTTCTATGGTGCCATTGCTGTTGCGATCGATCATATCGCCGGGCATGTGGGGATAACGGCCATCCATGTTCATGGCTACCCGTTCGTGGGCAACGATGGTGGCGGTATCGGCAAACACGCCGGCACCGGCGGCATGGTCAAAGTGACTGTGGCTGTAAATCACATAGCGCACAGGAACATTAAAACGGCTGTCCAGCTCGCCCTTGAGCCACTGGGCAAAAGGGAGGTTCAGAGGATCAGCGAGAATGATGCCCTCATCGGTCACCAGGAAAATGCTGTGCCAGGCCCCATTGCTGGCACGATAAAGGTTGCCGGTGATGTTCTGGATACTGTTTCTGAACATGAAGGTGGGTGTTTCCTCTTCCTGGGCAGCAGCAGATAAGGTCGTCATGCCAGCAAGCAGTAGGGAGGCGGCCGCAAGATGCTTTAATGATGTAGTGAAAGCCATGGGGATATCCAGTTATACAGCGTTGCCCGCAATGTAGACAGTTCGGCTGGGGAGTGCAAGGTCTGCCCTGACACGACGGGTTCTGGTAACCTGCCCTGACACTGTTTTATCATCGGTGCCAGATTGCCTGACAAGAAAAATGGAGAGGAAAATGAAAAAGACATCAATGAGCCGTCTATTCATGGCGGGTTTGTTCGCCATACTGCCAGTATCCGCACTGCTGGCGGCAGAGAGTGCACCGCAGCGCGCCAACGGGCTGCATATCGATCCGGTCGGGCAGGGTCCTTTTTATTACGATACCGCCGAAGGTGTGGACATCCGTGTGCGGGTGATCGCCAGGGGGATCAATCATCCCTGGAGCATCACCTGGCTGCCGGATGGCAGTGCGCTGGTCTCCGAGAAAAATTCCGGTGCCATTCGCCGGATAGTTGATGGTGAGCTGCTGGATGAGCCGGTGTTGGGCGGGCCACCGGAAGTCATGGTCAGTCGCTATACAGGACTGCTGGATATTGCCCTGCATCCGGATTTTGCCAACGAGCCCTACATCTATATGAGCTATAACAAATTCCTCGAAGGGGGTGGAGGCGCCGTTGCCATCGCTCGGGGTCGCTGGGATGGCACCAATATCCAGGGGACAGAAGATATTTTTGTGGGCGAGGAAGGCACGACCAATGGCGTGCGCCTGCTCTTTGGACAGGACGGCATGCTGTATTTTGGCGTCTATGTCACCACTGATGCCCCGGAACCGAATTTCCACACTGATACCCAAAAGGGCAAGATTCTGCGCCTGACTCCGGAAGGGGATGTTCCCAGCGACAATCCCTTTGTGGGCCGGGAAGGCTTTTTGCCGGAAATCTGGAGTTATGGTCATCGTACGCC
>CAZBBS010000006.1:0-14417 GCA_964490145.1 uncultured Enterobacteriaceae bacterium | reverse complement strand
CCCGTGGTTGCCGTACGGGCGGATATGGATGCCCTGCCGGTGGCAGAGGCAACCGGGTTTTCCTTCAGTTCCAAAGAGACGGCCCTGTTCAATGGCGAGGAAGTGGGCGTCATGCATGCCTGTGGCCATGATATTCACACCTCGATCATGCTGGGCGTGGCCTCTACCCTGGCGGCACATCGCGAGTCCCTGTCCGGCACGGTGATCTTTGTGTTTCAGCCGGCAGAGGAAGGTCCCCCTGAGGGTGAAGATGGTGGCGCCCGGATGATGCTGGCCGAAAATGTGTTTGGTGACCTCAAGCCTGAGGCGATTTACGCGCTGCATACCAACACTGATCTGGAAACCGGGCAGATCGGTTATGTCAGGGGCACCACAGCGGCATCCTCCGATATTTTTACCGCGAAAATGATTGGCCGACAGGCCCATGCCGCGTTCCCGGAACTGGGGGTTGATCCCGTGGTGATGGGGTCACAGGCGGTACTGGCCCTGCAGACCATTCCCTCCCGTAATATGTCGGTTTTTGAACCTACGGTGATTTCGGTCACCCAGTTCAATGGCGGGATTCGCTATAACATTATCCCTGATGCTGTCACGCTGAAAGGGGGCGTCAGGGTGTTCACGGAAACGGCCCGGGATGAAGTGGAAAGACGCATGAAAGAGGTGCTGGACAATATCGCCGAGTCAGCTGGTGGTCATAGTGAATTCACCTATGAGCGTCGTTATCCACCGCTGCTCAATGATGACATTTTGCTGGAGGAAGGTGTGCCTGTTTTGCAGGCTGCCCTGGGGGCTGACAAGGTGCTGGAAGTGTCGCCAGTCATGGCTGCCGAGGATTTTGCCTATTACACTCATGAAGTCCCGGGATTTTTCCTGTTCCTGGGTGTCGTCAAGCCTGGCACCGAATCCGGTCCCAACCACAGCCCGACATTCCGCGCCGATGACGATTCCATCGCTGTGGGGATCAGGGCAATCACAGCGCTGGTGAGCAACAGGCTGGCACCGGGCGGCATGAATTAACAAAAACACACTGGGAGATATTATGGCTAGCGCAGTACCCGCAATTGAATTTGAATGGCTGATGACAGCCCACGTTGAGGTCAGAAGACCGATCCAGATCGGCAATATCCCCACCGGTTTTCACCAGGCTGTGCCCATTGGTGAAGGTTTTATGGAAGGACCGCGTATCCGGGGAACTGTGATACCCGGGTCCGCTGACTGGCAACTGATCCAGGAAGATGGCATTGCGATGCTGGATGTCACCGGTGCACTGGTGACTGACGATGGCGTCACCATCCGGGTATCCAGCAAGGGTATGCGCCATGGTCCACCGGAAGTGATGGCCAGGTTGCAGCGGGGTGAAGTGGTGCCACCGGATGAGTATTACATGCGCGCCGTGGCTGAATTCAAGGCACCCGTAGGCAAATACGACTGGCTCAACAAGGCCTTGTTCGTATCCTGGGGTGAACGTTATGACAATAAAGTGGTGATCCACTACTACCAGGTGCTTTGATCATGACGGACAACAGTAACGAACACGGCAGCAAAACAGAAAAGTCTGCGCCTGATGACCAGAATCGGCGTGACATGATCAAGGCAGCAGGCATGGCTGCCGGTAGCGCATTGTTGGGGCTGGCCCCGGAGGCATTAATGGCAGCAGGTATTGAACGTGAAACGATTTCAGGTCCTCCAGACCATAACCCGTCCAGCGAATATGTGTTTTCCATCACCGCGAGAATTTCCGGTGCACTGACCGTAGGGGATACGACGACGGGTCAGGTACGGGCGATTCCCATCACCGGTGGGCTTGTGGAAGGGCCAGACTTTGACGGTGTGGTTATTCCTGGCGGGGCCGACTGGCAGCGTACACGTAAAGATGGTGTAACAGAGATCGAGGCCACCTATGCCATTCAGGTAAAGGGACCCTCCAATGTGGATACGCTGGTCAAGGTAGTGAATGCTGGCATCATTGCACCACCGGCAAATCGCGGTGAACCGGGTTATTTTCGTACCCGGATCATGTTCGATGCCCCGGCAGGTGATTTTGCCTGGATGAACCAGGCGATATTCCTGTCACGCGTTGGCCGTCATCCCACTGAGGACAGCGCGGTTTTAGTGGAAGTGTTTCGCTTGATCTGATTCGACAGATATACAATAAAAAAGGCCCCCCGAAGGGGGCCAAGCATGTGCCTGAGTTGCTCAGGCGGTGAGACTTTTTTCAGCCGCTTTTTCCGATTCAACAAGCATGTTGTCGCGTCGGATATGCAGGCTGAGGTAATACAGCACGCTCAGAACCACGGGGATCAGCAGCAGGGACAGGAGTCGCAGCGTACTGGTTACCCCCAGCGTGTCCATGCTGTAGCCCAGTATCGGTCCTGTGACGATAAACAAACCTCGTGTGCCCAGGCTGACCAGACTGTTGATCGTGGCACGAAAATCCCCTTCAACCCGTTTGTTCAGCGCGTCATAAAACACCACACTGGTCAGGCCGCGGCAGATGATCACACCCAGGCTGAAGCTGATGCCAAGCCAGCCAGGGAACAGTCCCATACCCATCAGGCCAATCACCGGCAACAGTGCCGACAGGATGAGTACCCGACGCCAGCCCAGAGTCTCTTCAATGTCGTGCGCATGATGGGCAACCAGTGCCCGCACCATGTTGTGTGCAGCCCACAGGTAGCCGAACCAGGTTACCGGAATCCCCTGGAATTCCCAGTATTTCTGGAGCATCCAGAAGGAGAACAGGCCAATCAGTCCAAAAACCATGATCGCTGCACTGGTCCACAGCACCAGAGGCCGATATATCATGGTGGTGATCACCCGGGTGAGATTTTCCCGGTGGCTTTCCAGGGATATCTGCCGGGGTGCTTCCACCAGGCACAGGGCAAAGGACAGGGCAAAAAAGCCGCAGAAGAACTGTGCCCACAACACCCAGTCCAGTCCAAGCAGTGTCAGAAAGCTGGCCGCCAATCCGGAAGCAGCACCGCCATAACCTTCAATCGCCACGAGCCTGGAAATGTGCTTGCTGTGGCCGCTGCCTGCTCTGCCGACTTGCTGGTCCAGCGCTGTCTGGGTGTCGTACAGCAGGGCAAGGTCCGCACCCGAGGAAAGGCTCAGACCAATGCCCATGAGCATTTCATATACCAGAAAGTCGACAAAGCTGTCGGCAGGCAGCAGCCACAGGTATGCCATGGCAATGGCGCCTTGTCCGATCATGATGGTGTTTTTTCGACCCCACAGATCGGCAAGATAGCCACTGGGCACTTCCAGTACCGCAATCACCAGCGCAAACACTGCCTGGGTTTACAGCACCTGGGACATGCTCAGGCCATGACGCTGCAGCAGAGGCACGAACACCGCAATGATGATCATGAAGCTCTGGAAGAACGCCATCCAGTAGATGTTTTTGATGTTATGTCTCAGGGTCAGTTCCATGACGACCTCCAGGGTGAAAACAGCGTTAACCTGATTCAAAAAGGGAGGACCGGGACCTTGGGACGGAGGGGGTTCGTTTAACAGCTTTACTGGGGTCAGAAACGAAAAAGCCTCCGGAGGTCAGTCCTCGGAGGCTTTTGAAATTCAGGATTCTTGGTAGAACTCAGAACAGGGAAAACACTCCTCGGGCTGTGGCAGTGACCACGGCATGCGCCCACACGGACACACACTTGCCAAAGCCGGTCTTGGGCTGCGGCAGTCGCATGGTCAGCATGGAGGTGCTGATGGTGTTGCGATAACGTGTGTTCATGGTGTTCTCTGTTCAATAATTTCCGGGGCACCCGGAAAGGCGCGTATGGTGCGCCTCAAGAGAATCGATGTCAACCGACCAGAAAGGAAATTGCCAAATTTCAAGGGATTTTGTTTTTCATGGGTGGAGTGTTCCGGTATTTTAGGGGTCTCGTCCCGGGAGTTGGGCAAAACAAGAACAACAATTATTCATTTACGAGGGGGATATGATGGGGGAAGCAGCCGTTCAGCAGAACACTATTCAAGCGGATCTGTATTACGTCGGGGATATTAGCGGCAAGGCAAAGTTCAGCCTGACAGAGCCGGAAAAAATCAACATGGTGTTTGACCGCCAGAACGTAATGATCCAGGACGTGAGGGACAATCCGGGTGGATTTTCCGTGGATGTACAGGGCTTTGAATACGTCAAGTGCCCAACGCCAGTTGTCGAAGATCCCGCGTTGGTTGATGTCAACCTGACCCAGAAAAATCTTACACATCCCCTAAATATGGCCTACCACGATACGCTCGTGGACCTGATTCTGGAAATGTCGGGCGCCCGTGAAGTGATTCCCCAGTACACGGGTTTACTTCTACGCACGACTGGCGGTAGCAAGAAATCCTGGGCGGGCCCGGCGAACTTCGTGCATCTGGATTACACGGTATCCTGCGCGCAGATGCACTGTGCCAATGCCCTTTATGAATTCGGGAAGAAGATCAAACCCTGGAGCCGCTTCGTGGCCTACCAGACCTGGCGAGCCATCTCACCCGGTCCCCATGAAAATACCCTCGCAATCTGCGATGGTCGCAGTGTGGCGGAAAGTGAGACTGTGGAATTCGAGAGCGATCTGGGACCGGCCCATGTCATCGGGACACACTTTTTCTCCCGCGGCTGCAGGTTCTCGAACAAACACCAGTGGTACTACATGTCAGACATGCAGCCCGAAGATCTGCTGGTCTTCAAGGGTTTTGATACCGATATTCCCGATTCACGCAATGCCATGCATACGGGGTTTGACAACCCGGCCGCCGGCCCTGATGCGAGGCCCCGCGTCAGCCTGGAAGCCCGCTACTTTGCTTTTTACGATTAACTGGGAATTACAAAATAATGAACCTGATACTGACTGAAAGCCGAAAGCTCCGTTTTTTCACCTTCACCATGCTGTACCTGGCCCAGGGTTTCCCTTTTGGCCTGGTCAACACCGCCTTGCCTGCCTACCTGGCGGAACAGGGAGAATCGGCGTTGGCTGTTGGTGCCTTCATCGGTATTGCCAATCTGCCCTGGAGTTTCAAACTGTTGGCCGGTCCCATCATGGATCGCTGGACCTTTCTGGCCATGGGCCGACGCCGCCCCTGGGTGATTTTTGCCCAGTCCTGTCTGGTGCTCACCGGTCTGGCCTTTGTCTTCTTCCCGGGTGGCTTGAGCAATATCACCTTGTTGTCAGCCCTGTGCTTTACCCTGAATGTGTTTGGTGCCAGCCAGGATGTGGCGGTGGATGGCATGGCCATCGATGTGCTGGAGCCGGAAGAGCATGGGCGGGCCAATGCCTTCATGGCCTTTGGCCAGGTGACCGGGATTTCGATCAGTACGGCTGTCGCTGCCTATGTGGTGATCAATTACGGCATGCCCGGGATTGCCATCCTGCTGGCCGTGGCTTTCGGGCTGATTCTGAGCATTGCGGTCATGGTGCGGGAACGGCCGGGCGAGAAGATCCTGCCCTGGACACCGGGCGAGGCCACCCAGCGCTCACTGGACCTGAAACCGGAAGGCTGGAAAATCATTGTTGTTGATCTGTTCAAGGTCATGTTCCTGCCAGCCAGTCTGCTGATTTTTGCTGCCGCCTTTATCTTCCGTTTTGCCTACGGAGTATGGCTTGGTCTGGTGCCATTTGTTGTGGTACAGGAACTGGGTTATGAAAGTACGCAGTATTCCTCCTTTATCTCTGGAATTGGTTTTGTGGCTGCTCTGGCCGGGCTTGCCCTGGGGCTGGTGATCGACAGCAAGGGCGTGAAATTTTTCTATGCATTGGTGCTTGGGCTTTATGGTGCGCTGTGTGTGTTTATCGGTCTGGCAAGTGGTTTATGGGAGTCAACACGTTTCCTGGTCACCATTGGGGTAATTCAGGCCTTTATTTATCAGGGCGGCTTTATCAGCTTTATCGCCAGTTGCATGAAACTGTGCTGGCAGAAAGTGTCGGCCACGCAATTTGCCATTTACATGGCTGGTGCCAATATCGGCTTGTCCATGGGGGCAGGGGCCTATGGGGCTGCCTCAAAATTCATGACAGCCAGCCAGATATTCATTGGTCTTGGGCTGGTCTTTTTTCTGGGTGTGATTGTGGTCTGGTTGACCGATTTTCAGGCCCACGACAAACGTATACAGACCCTGTCAAAGGAGCCGGGGTCAGATGAGGGAGTCTCTTATGCACAAATTAACTGATTACCTGCCGTTGGCAGGTACCGCCCTGCTGCTTTCCCTTGCAGGTTGCAGCCAGGAGCCGGACAGCGCATCAGCAAATTCGGCGCCGGCCCAGGTGGAAACCGCAGCACCGGCAGCAACAGCCAGTGCCCAACAGCAGGTGGATGCCTATGCCGGTGCCACGGCAAATGCCGCACAGGAATTCCAGGTGGAGGCCGACCGTTTCGCGGACAAGCAGATTCTGCGTTACCAGATTCCCGGTTGGGATGGGCTGAGCCTGCAGCAAAAAACCCTGTTGTATTACCTGAGCCAGGCGGGCATGTCTGGCCGCGACATCATGTGGGACCAGAACTACAAGCACAACCTGCGTATCCGCAAGGTGATTGAACAGGTCATTCGGCACTATCCGGGTGATCGGAGTACCGAAGAGTTTGGCGCGTTCATGACCTGGGCCAAACAGGTGTTTTTCTCCAACGGTATTCATCACCATTATTCCAACGATAAATTTGAGCCGGAATTTACCGCCGGTTATTTCGCTGAAATTGTGAATGCCAGTGCCGCCAGTGGTGATATGCCTGTTGATGGTGTCGATGGTATTGATGGACTGCTGTCCTTATTGAATCCGGTGATTTTCGATCCTGCTGTGGACCGGAAAAAAGTGAACCTGGCCCCAGGCATCGACAAGGTGCTGGGCTCTGCCGTGAATTTCTATGACAGTGTGACTGAGCAGGACGTTGTCGATTTTTACGCGGCAAAGATTGATCCAAACGACCAGACACCGGTGTCCTGGGGACTCAATTCCCAGCTGGTGAAAAATGCCGATGGTGAGATTGTAGAGCGGGTCTGGAAAGTGGATGGCATGTACGGCCAGGCCATTGAACAGGTGGTGTACTGGCTGGAAAAAGCCGTAATGGTTGCGGAAACGCCTGAGCAGAAAAAATCCCTGGAGCTGCTGGTGCAATATTACCGCAGCGGCGATCTGAAGGATTTCGATGACTACAGCATCGCCTGGGTGCAGGATACCGAGGCATCCGTGGATGCCACCAATGGCTTCATTGAGGTCTATAACGATCCTCTTGGTTATCGTGGCTCCTTTGAGTCTGTTGTGTCGTTCCGCAATGAGGAAGCCACACGCCGCATCGCCACCCTGGCGCGTTACGCACAGCGCTTCGAGGATGAGTCCTCCATCATGGATGAGCACAAGCGCGAAAATGTGGTAGGTATCACTGGCAAGGCCATCACCGTGGTATCCGAGACCGGTGATGCATCACCGTCCACACCTGTGGGCATCAACCTGCCCAATGCCAACTGGATCCGGGCCGGTTACGGCTCCAAGTCAGTGGCTTTATCCAACATCAACGATGCCTATGATGCGGTGGACAGTGGCTCCCTGGCTGAATTCACCCTGACTGAGGAGGAGTATGAGCGCGGCAAGGCCTGGAATACCCTGGCCGGGCATCTGCGCACGGATATGCATGAGGTCATTGGTCATGCCTCCGGCAAGATCAATCCTGGTGTGGGCACGCCCAAGGAAACCCTGAAACAGTATGCCAGTGCCATGGAAGAAGGCAGGGCCGACCTGGTGGCTCTGTATTACATGCTCGATCCCTTTCTGGTGGAGATTGGTGTGTTGCCTGACCGTGAAGCCGGCATGGCGGCGTATGATTTTTATATTCGCCGCGGCCTGATGACCCAACTGCAACGTATCAAGCCCGGTGACGACATCGAGGAAGCCCACATGCGCAACCGCCAGGAAATTGCGGCCTGGGTGTATGAGCATGGCAAGGACGACAATGTCATTGAACGTATAACAGAAAACGGCAAGACCTATTTTCGGGTCAATGATTACGAACGCCTGCGGGAGCTGTTCGGGGAGTTGCTCAGGGAACATCAGCGTATCAAGTCGGAAGGGGATTTTGCCGGCGCTGAATACCTGATTGAAACCTACGGCACCAAGGTGGATCAGGAACTGCACGCGGAAGTGCTTGAACGTTATGCCGCTCTGGATGTGGCGTCCTACAGCGGTTTCATTAATCCGAAACTGGTGCCGGTCATGCGCGGCGATGAAATTCTTGATGTACGTGTTGAGTACCCGGATGATTTTGTCCAGCAGATGCTCGACTACGCTGACGAGTACGCCTTCCTGCCTGTGGAAAACTGAGTCACGACATGAAACACCCCTTCAGCCTGGAAGGGGTGTTTCAAGTCAGGAACCCGCCTTTTTTATACGTTCAAGCCTATCGATGTGTCAGCGGTTCTTCATGGCCGGTGATCATGAACACAATGACCACAGCAGCTTCTTCAGGGTCGTTATTACGAAAGACCGCATGTCATTCCTCCGGACCCTCAACCCAGTACTCTCCCGCATGATGGTTTCGGGGTTCCTGGTCACCCATCTGGTTAGTTACGGTACCGGATTGAACATACACAATGGTGTCGCCGGGATGTCGATGTCCCTTTTGCGGATTGTTGTTCCTGTCATGGGTGGCAGAGTGATTTTCAGCAGGGTGAAATCGCTGTCAGCGACAGAAGCCAGGGGTATTCGCAGCAGGGTCTCCAGTTACGCATGGGCGGCTGTTGGCAGTGAAAGTATCGAGGCAAAACAAACAGCCAGGATGAAGGATCCGACAGCAGAAGCTTTCATGGTGCTCTCCTGTTGGCTGTGGCCCGTAAACGGGCAATGAAACTTGATAATAGGCGCAAATCTTGGAATATTTCGGTAAACAAAAAGCAAGATAATCCGGATTGACAAGGAATGGGGGGCGTATCTGTGGATATCATCAATGGCCAGGGAGAGCAGGGTGCCTTATACCTGAAGAACTGCTGGTATGTGGCGGCCTGGTGTCATGAAATTGCTGTGCACCAGATGCATGCCCTCACCATCATTAACCAGCCGGTACTGATTTATCGTCTGGAAAATGGGGAGCTGACAGCCATTGCAGACCAGTGCTGTCATCGCCACATGCCGCTATCGAAGGGGCGTCTTGAGGGAGATGATGTGCGGTGTATGTACCATGGCCTGAAATTCAATGCCCAGGGGCGCTGCATTGAAGTGCCTACCATGCAACAGAGCGGCGATGAGGTGCCGGCCAACTTCCGGGTCAGGCAGTATCCTGTTGCAGAGCGACATGGGTGGGTCTGGGTCTGGATGGGTGATCCGGAAAAAGCTGACAAGTCACTGATTCCCCCAACGACGGGCCCGGATGATCCTGACTGGTTCATGCATACCGGGCACCTGGATTATGCCGCGCATTACATGATGATCAACGACAATCTCACTGATCTCGGGCATATCGCCTATACTCACCTGAATTCCTTTGCTGGCGGCAAGAGCAACGCCTACTTCAATCAGCCCAGGGTGCAGATGATCGATCGGGGTATTCGCATCACCCGCTGGAACACCAATTCACCCCGGCGCTCCTACCAGACCAGTGAGTCGGCATTTTTCGATCAGTACATGACCTATGATTTTTTGGCCCCTGGTGTGCTGATGATGTACCAGGGTATGTTTGAGGCGGGCTCGGCTGAAATCTGCGAGTACGGACAGATTCATGATGACATGGTGCCCGATACCGCCAGTTTTACCACCCAGGCGGTGACGCCTCTGACCGATGGCACTTCCCGTTACTATTTTGGCTGGGGGCCGCGCAAGGTTGAGCATCAACGCAATGACCAGATTGTTGAAGGCATGTGGGCGCTGGCCAACAAGGCCTTTATGGAAGACAAACTCACCATCGAGGCACAGCAGCTCAATGTGAACCTGCAAACCGGGGCACCCATGGTGTCCATCACCGATGATCGTGGACCAAACATGTTCAGGAAAGTGATGGCCAAGCTGATCAGTGATGAAAGTGGATCATGAAAAAAGCGAGGAAGTTATCCTTGTGCTCTCACAGCACCTTTGTCTTCATCTCTATACTGCCTGCAAATCGAAAGTCATGACGTTGCTGAATCAGGGTTCCCACTGCTATGCCTTCTGGTCATCCCCGTAAACAAATACAAAATTTGATCGTTGCCATGAGCGCTGCTGTGCTGTTCACCAGTGGCGGTGCCGTGGCAGCAGCGGAGGAGGAAGTCGTACCAGCCCCTCGTCATGCCGATGGCAGCATCATGATCAGTGGGGAACCTGGTGATCTGGTCGGCATCTGGGTGCCGGTTTATTTTGTCCAGGGCCAGGGGCCAGCGTTCAACCAGGATGAAGTGAAGATGAAACCCTGGGCAAAGGGCCTGTTCGATGCCCGCCAGACCCATGATCTTGAGCCTCATGCACGCTGCAAGGCCTCAGGTGCCGTCAGGCAGCTGCTCACTCCCTACGGTGTCGAGATTGTCGATATTCCTGCCCTGCAACGCCTCTACATTTTTGATATCGGCGGTCCGCATACCTGGCGTGAGATCTACATGGATGGACGCTCTCACCCGGTAAATCCCGAGCCCAACAATTACGGTCATTCCATCGGCTGGTGGGAAGGCGATACGCTGGTTATTGATTCGGTTGGCTACAACACCGAGTTCTGGTTTGAGCGCCAGGGTCTGCCCCATACCGAATCTGCCCATGTCATCGAGTATTACACCCGGGTTTCGCAGGATGCCATGAAGTACCGCTTTGTGCTGGAAGACCCGCTGACCTATGACAGTCGGGTGGAGGGCACGGTCAACCTGCGCTGGAGTGCAGATGATGAATTGTTCGAATATGTCTGCCAGCAGTCCAACTACGCCCCTGACCTGATGGTGAACCAGGAAGGTGAGGCCATCGGCCGCACCAGCCGTATCGTCCCTTAAGAATTGCATGCTCTTACTGGGCATGCAGGTATCACCTCTTTCAGCCAACCATCGCCTCCCGTACAATGGCCGCTTTTTCAACCGGCCATATGCCGGTTCACCAGTCGCCCTTGATTAAATGATTACGCTCCAGGAAGTATCCCTTCGCCGTGGCACCCAGCTGCTGCTTGAGCATGCCGATCTGACGGTGTATGCCGGCCAGAAAGTCGGCATTATCGGCCGCAATGGCACCGGCAAGACCAGCCTGTTCCGTCTGATGATGGATGAGCTGCACGTGGATGCCGGCAACCTGGATATGCCTGCCGGGTTACGCAAGGCCCAGATGCTCCAGGAAACCGCTGGCTCCAGCCGCTCTGCCGTGGATTATGTGATCGATGGGGATCAGCAATTCCGCCGCCTGGAAAAAGCCTTGCTGGAGGCCGAGGCCGCCGGGGACGATCACCGCCTGGCGCACCTGCATGGTGAACTGGATGGGTTGGATGCCTGGTCGATCCGTAACCGGGCGGAACAACTGCTCTCAGGCCTGGGTTTCAGCACCGATGAATTCACTAAAACCGTGGATGAGTTTTCCGGTGGCTGGCGCATCCGTCTGAACCTGGCCCAGGCCCTGATGATGCCGTCGGACCTGCTTCTGCTTGACGAACCCACCAACCATCTTGATCTTGAAGCCTCACTCTGGCTGCAGCAATGGCTTCTGCGTTACCAGGGCACCCTGCTGCTGGTGTCCCATGACCGCAGTTTTCTGGATGCGGTGGTCAGTCATATCGCCAGCCTGGAAAACCGCAAGCTGATCATGACAAGGGGCAACTACACGGCTTATGAACGCCAGAAAGCCGAGCGCCTGGCACAGCAGCAAGCCGCCTTTGAAAAGCAGCAGGCGCGCAAAAAGGATATCGAAAACTTTGTCCGTCGCTTCCGTGCCAAGGCCACCAAGGCCAGGCAGGCACAAAGCCGCCTGAAAGAGCTGGAACGGATGGAAGAGATTGCACCTGCCCACGTGGATTCTCCTTTCCAGTTCCAGTTTCGGGAACCGGACAAACTGCCGCCCAGTCTGCTGGCCTGTGAACAGATCAGTTTTGGTTATGACAAGCCCCTGGTATCCGACTTTTCGATGAATGTCCGATCGGATTCACGCATTGGCCTGCTTGGTGCGAACGGTCAGGGTAAATCCACGTTGCTGAAAGTGCTTGCCGGAAAAATGAGCCTTATGGGCGGCGAAGTCACCCGTAATGATCACCTGAAAATCGGATACAACGCCCAGCACCAGGTGGATGAACTGGATGGATCAGCAACACCGATGCAATTGGTACAGCGACTGGATCCGGGAGCCCGGGAACAGGAGATCCGGGATTTTCTCGGGGGCTTTGATTTTCGGGGGGATCGTGTCACGGAAACCATTGGCCATTTTTCCGGGGGAGAGAAATCTCGGCTGGGGCTGGCCCTGGTGGTGTGGCAGAAACCCAACCTGTTGCTGATGGATGAGCCCACCAACCATCTGGACCTGGAAATGTGCCACAGCCTGGAGATGGGGCTGCAGGGTTTCAATGGCGCCCTGATCCTGGTATCCCATGACCGGCATCTGCTGGCCAACACGGTGGATCAGTTCCTGTTGGTGAAAAATGGCCGCCTGGAGGTTTTCGAAGGTGATCTGGATGATTATGAAAAACTCCTTCTGGCCCAGGACAAGGCTGACGTTGCCCAGACGGCTGATGCTGACGAGAACCGGGCCAGCAAGAAAGAGCTCCGTCAGCAGGCGGCCGATAGGCGCAACCAGCTCAAACCATTAACCGGTAAAATCAGAACCCTGGAGAAGGACATGGAAAAATGTCAGTCCAGACTGGTAACCATCGAAGAGATGCTGGCAGACAATTCATTGTATGAAGACAGCGGCAAGGAAAGACTCAACAAGCTGCTGCAGGAACGGGGCACCCTCGTTGCAAGCCTGGAATCACTGGAAGAGCAGTGGCTGGAAGCCTCAGAAGCGCTAGAGTCCATCCAGCAGTAGTTGGTTGAAAATACTGTTAATACGCCCTGATTTATCCGATTTTAATTCTCCCTTCATTTCCTGCTAGTTAAGAAATCCTAGACTGTCATTGCTCTAAATGGAGGAATGACATCCTTGAAGGCCCTTTCAGCAAATTCAGAGAATCCGTTTCTGCCAGTCACACAGATTGGTTCGGCCACGCTTGTTGATATGCCAAATCGCAAGCGTGTTATCTATGGGGTTCAGGGTACCGGCAATGGTCATATTAGCCGGGCCAGCGCCATGAACAAGGCGTTCGAAAAGCATCATGGATTTGATGTTACCTGGATGATGAGCGGTCGACAGAAAACACCACTGATGTGCTGTGATAAGTATCACTGGTACAAGGGATTGACGTTTGCAATCAACAATGGACGTATTGACCTGTTAAAAACCCTGACAGGAAATAATGTTTTTCAGTTGTTCCGGGATATAAATACCTTGTCATTATCGGAGTTCGATATGGTTGTTACAGATTATGAACCAGTGCTTGCCTGGGCTGCCAGGCGGCAGGGGATCAAGTCCATTGGCCTGGGGCACCAGTATGCATTTGAGTTTGATGTTCCAATAGCTGGCAAGAAAATGCTGGCCAGGAGAGCCATGACCATGTTTGCGCCGGTAGAAGTAAAAATTGGCATGCACTGGCATCATTTCAATCAGCCGATACTGCCTCCAATAGTTGACTTGCATGGTGTGAATAAAAACCAGAGTGAAGTGCCGGGGAAAGTGCTCGTGTACCTGCCTTTTGAAAACCAGGATGGCTTAATCCAGTTGTTTGAGACCTTGCCGAAGTGGCATTTCTATATCTATTCCTCGCAAATGGAACACTATAACAGGGGAAACATACATACACGGCCTATATCCAAGACCGGTTTTAAAAACGATCTGGTGACCTCCAGTGCGATTATCTGTAATACCGGGTTTGAATTGATCAGTGAATGTTTGTCTCTCGGTAAGCGAATCATGACAAAGCCATTAAGCAGACAGATAGAACAGCTTTCCAATGCCATGGCGCTGGAGGCTTTGTCCTATGCCAATGTGGTGAGAAATCTTTCTCAATCTACTGTCAGGCGCTGGCTGGAAAATGAGGAAACGTCATGGCGGGTAAGCTATCCGGACGTGGCGGATGCTGTGGTCAACTGGCTGGAAGATCAGGAGGCGGAATCCATTGAGGATTTATCAGCCCGGTTGTGGCAAATGACCTCGGCGAGTAAATTTACCTGATGATTCAGGCGACTTTACGGTCGATATCCATATCCGGGGTTTGGTGAGGGCCGTCAAAGACTGTTGGCTGCAGGACCTGTTCATTATTGATCCAGTTCAGGATCTCCATATTTCCCTGCATGTCCTCGATAACTGCGGTATAGCTCTCCACCCAGTCACCACAATTGAAATAGTCAATTCCGTTGATGGTTTTCTTTTCAGCATGGTGAATGTGGCCGCATACCACCCCATCTACACGCCGTTTGACAGCTT
>CAZBBS010000005.1:25046-61688 GCA_964490145.1 uncultured Enterobacteriaceae bacterium | reverse complement strand
TCCATCACATCCGCCAGGATATTCCAGCCTGCCATTAACCAGTCAAACTGCCAGGCCGGTAATTCATGATCCGGCTGTTCGGCACGAATGGCTGGCTGGGACATGATATAGGCGGCCATATCCAGCACATCCTCATCAGTCAGGTTTTTATAGGTTCGGTAAGGGAAGGACGGCCAGTAAAAACCACCTGAAGGACTACGGCCATGTTTCAAGGCCAGAATGAAATCGCGGCCTGTCCAGCCACCGATTCCGGTTTCCTCATCAGGGGTGATGTTTGGCGTATAGAACTTGTTCGGGAAGGGATTTTCCACCTCGATGACATAACCACCGACAGGGCCTTCCAGATCTTCACCATGTTTGTGGCAGGCATCACAACCTGCAGCGTTGTAAAGATAGGCTCCCCGGGCAATGGCTTCCGCAGAAGTCGGGATCTGGGGATCACCCACCATCGGTAATCCAAAAACCCAGTACAGGCCGCCCAGAACAATAACCAGTACGACACCAAGTGGGATGAGTTTGTTATTCATATCTTCATTCCTGAATGAATTTTATTGTGACGTCATCAAGCAGCAAGGTTAACTGCTGAATAAGAAAGAAACATGAAAAGACCCCTGTCGCTAAGCCTGCGCCATTTTCTGTTTTTCATGTTCCTGCTGTTCTGCCTTATGCACCTGCTTGGCATGTTTACGCTCTTCAATGAGATCGACAACCTCCGAACCAATGTGTACTTCACCACGCTCGATGGCCAGTTCGATCTGCTTTTCACGTTCCCGAAAACGCTCCAGCTGGGCTTCACTGTGTTTGTTGTAGCAGTGGGGGCAGCTGACGCCTTTCTCATATTTATCGCTGCGTTTGTCTTCTTCAGTAATCGGCAAACGGCAAGCATGGCATTGATCGTAGCCGCTTTTTTCAAGACGATGATTAACCGCAACACGGTTATCAAAAACAAAGCAGTCTCCCTGCCACATGGATTCGTTCTCAGGCACTTCTTCCAGATATTTCAGGATACCGCCTTCCAGGTGATACACCTCCTCAAAACCATTTTCCTTGAGATAGGCGGTGGACTTCTCGCAGCGGATGCCGCCGGTACAGAACATCGCCACTTTTTTGTGTTTCGCCGGATCGAGATGTTCTTTCACATAAGCCGGGAATTCACGGAAGGTTTCTGTTTTCGGATTGACGGCATTCTCGAAGGTGCCTATGGCCACTTCGTAGTCATTGCGGGTGTCAATGAGGATGACATCAGGGTCTGAAATCAGGGCGTTCCAGTCTTTTGGCTTGATGTGAGTCCCCACCTTGCGGTTTGGATCGATGCCTTCCACGCCCATGGTGACGATTTCCTTTTTCAGCTTCACCTTGGTGCGATAGAAAGGGATTTCCTCATCATAGGATTCCTTGTAATCCAGTGAGGCGAGTCGAGGATTCTGGCGCAGCCAGTCCAGTACCTTGTCGATTCCTTCACGGCTGCCGGCAATGGTGCCGTTAATGCCTTCACTGGCCAGGAGCAGCGTCCCCCTGACATGATTGTCCTGCATGCATTGGAGCAGCGGGGCGCGGAGTTTTTCGTAATCATCAAGCCTGACAAAATGATACAGGGCACAGACGACTACAGGTCGTTGTGTTTGCGACATGCTATTTTCCTTCTGCGGTTCGGATCGTAAATCCGGAGCAAAATATTGGGGGGGCATTATACAAACCCGGGAAAGGGCAAGTCCACGCGCTGATTTGTCCTGGAACAAATGCTGATCAATCTTGTGACAGGAGTGTCGCAATCCGAATCGAGGACGCCGCTGCCTCGGGACTGCTCGAGGAAGGGATTTCAGCCAACAACGGGATAGATAACAGGCGTTTGAGTGTTTCCAGATTTTCCTGGTAAAAATCCATTCGGCAGGCAGTCTGATTGGCCATCCAGCCCGCCAGTTTCAGGCCGTCCGCTTCTATGGCCTGTGCGGTAAGCAGGGCATGGTTCAGGCATCCCAGACGCATACCCACCACCAGGATGATGGGAAGCGCCAGGTACCTGGCAATATCCGCCATCGTCTCGGAGTCATTCAGCGGCACCTTCCAGCCTCCGGCACCTTCGATCAGGGTCAGGTCTGCGCCTGTGGCCAGCACCTGCTGACAGGCCATGGCCAGTTCTCCTGCAAACAGCCTGCGCCCCGCCTTGTCAGCGGCAATATGCGGCGCAATGGGTTGGTCAAAACAGACAGGATTCATGACCTCCGATGGCAGGGAGGATGAACAGTACTGTGAAAGCTGCAGCACATCCTCGTTCATTCTTCCCTGCGGGGTATCGATAACGCCGGCTGCCACCGGCTTGATGGCTGCTGTTGTCAGGCCCTGCTGCCCGGCTGCAGCAAGGATGCTGCATGCGGCAAAGGTTTTGCCTGCATCAGTATCGGTGCCGGTGATAAAAAAGGCATGGGGCGACTTTATCGACACTATTTTTCCAACTCAATCAGAACAAGGTCATAGGTGACAGGAATACCTTTGCCAGCCTGATACTTCCCTTCAAATTCCTGTTTTAGCGCCTGGAGCTTTTTCCTGCCCGTCAGGCCCGCCGCCTGTCCGGCGTTGCGATTGTTGGCGCCAATGCCCTTGAGTTCACGGGTCAGGTCAGACAATGCGTTGTAGAAATAGGTTTCCTGGGAGTTTCTGGCGTCACACAGCGAAAAGGGAGCATCAGCCAGTGCTGACAGTATTTCAGTCAGCCCCAGAAAGCGGTTCACATGGACATAATCATCAACTTTTTCCCAGCTTGATTTCAGTTCCTGCAGAGTGTTTTCAGCAAGGGTGCTGACCAGTGCCCTGGCCCCCGGTTTCATGACCCTGTACAACTCGGCAAAAAGGTTTCCGGGAGCCTGACACCATTGCAGTGTGAGACTGGAGACCACCAGATCGAAACAGTTGTCTGCAAACGGCAGCACTTCCCCATCCCCACAGACATAATAGGAAAGCGCACTGTCCTCTTTATCTTCCCGGGCTCTGGCATGGCAAAGCATGCCTTCAGAAATATCAACGCTGACAATGCCCGCCTGGGGATAGCGCTGACCCAGCAGCCTGGCGCAATACCCTGTGCCACTGCCGAGATCGAGAACCTGACTGACTGTTTCGGGCAGGTCCAGAGCCAGTAACTGGTCGGCCACATCCCGCTGGAGTCTGGCAAAGCGATCGTACTGCGAGGCCGCCCGGCCAAAAGAGCGGGCCACTTTGACCTTGTCAGGCAAAACCTGGGAACAGTTCATGACCACTTGCCCTGCTGTCCTGCCGCTTCCCTGATGGCGGCAACCCGTGTCAACCCATTGAGCAGTTTGCTGAACTGATCCTCCGTGTGAACCGCACTGAAGGTCACCCGCAGGCGTGATGTTCCCTGCGGCACAGTGGGCGGTCTGATCGCAGACACATATATACCGGATTCCAAAAGCGCCCGGCTGGCAGCAAGGGTGGTTTCAACATCCTCCAGGACAATTGCCTGGATGGGCGTTTCCGAGGGCAGCAGGGTCAGGCCCAGTTCTTCGCAATAGCGGCGGAAGCGGCCGATCATGTTACGCAGGTAATCCCGGCGCCAGCGATCTTTCTGGACCAGTTTCAGGCTCACACGCAACGCCTCGGCCATCCCCGGCGGCATGGCCGTGGTATAGATGTAGGGACGGCAAAACTGGATCAGGGTTTCTATCAATTCCTCGCTGCCGGCCACAAAAGCGCCACTCCCCCCAAAGGCCTTACCAAAGGTCCCAACCAGAACCTGCAGATTGTTTTCATCTATCGCTATGCCCTGTTCCTGCCAGTGCTGCACCAGTCCGCCGCCCTTTTCGCCAAGGACGCCAAAGCCATGGGCATCATCAATCATCAGGACAGCATCATGCTTGCCAGCCACCTGGATCAGTTCAGGCAAGGGGGCGGTATCGCCGTCCATGCTGAACACCCCGTCAGAGACAAGCAGTTTTCTCCCGGCTCCGGTCTCCCCGAGTTTTTTATCGAGTACTGAGGTATCAAGATGCGGATAACGCTTGAATACGGCACCACTGAACAGACCACCATCAAGCAGCGACGCGTGGTTCAGGCGGTCTTCGAAAACTCCATCACCTTTTCCCAGCAGTGTGGTTAGTGTGCCGACATTGGCCATGTAGCCACTGGAAAAAACGAGGGCGCGACTCCTGCCCGTAAACACCGCCAGTTCTTCTTCCAGGGCCCGGTGAGGCGCCAGATGACCGCTCACCAGGTGGGAGGCACCGCTGCCGGCCCCGAAATCCTCTACACCCTGTCGATAGGCATCTATGACATCAGGATGCCCTGCCAGCCCCAGATAATCATTACTGCAGAAGCTGGTGACATGTTCACCATCGAGAATGATTTCAGTGCCCTGCGGGGAAAACAGCGTACGACGCTGTCTTAACAGTGAGGCCTTTTCATGTTCAGCCAGACGCTGGCGCAGAGACTGCCGGAAGGAATCCATGGACTGACCAGCCAGAGTCAGTGACTCGTGGCATCATAAAATGCCTGGGACTCTGCAGCCGGGTTGGGCACGGTCATGGCCATCTCATCCTGTGAATGAAACTCATCCGGATGAATGCCAAGCCGGGCAAACAGGGTCATGTCATGATTCTCATCGGGATTGGATGTGGTCAGCAGTTTTTCACCGTAGAAAATGGAGTTGGCACCCGCAAAGAAACACAGGGCCTGCATCTGGTCATTCATTTCCTCGCGGCCGGCAGACAGACGCACCTGGGAGGCTGGCATGATAATTCTGGCAACGGCAATCATGCGGATGAACTCAAACTCATCCAGGTCATCAACATTTTCCAGGGGAGTTCCCTTGATTTTGACCAGATTGTTGATCGGCACACTTTCCGGATGCCGGGGCAGATTGGCCAGCTCCTTGAGAAATTCGATACGGTCCTGCTTCTCTTCACCCATGCCGACGATACCGCCGCAACACACCTTGATACCTGCATCGCGCACATGCTCCAGGGTGTCCAGGCGATCCTCAAAGGTTCGGGTGCTGATAATGGTCTTGTAGTAGTTACGTGAGGTATCGATGTTATGGTTGTAATAATCCAGTCCGGCCTCTGCCAGGGCTTCAGTCTGCTCGCGATTCAGGGCGCCTAGCGTCATACAGGTTTCCATACCCAGCTCACGCACTCCCCTGACCATGGCCAGGACATGGGGAAAGTCCTTCGCCGACGGGTGCTTCCAGGCCGCTCCCATGCAGAAACGCGAGGCGCCGTTGTCTTTGGCCTTTTTCGCTTCTTCCAGCACCTTTTCCACCGCCAGCAGTTTTTCCCTTTCCAGCTCGGTGTTGTGATGTCCGCTTTGTGAGCAGTATTTACAGTCCTCGGGGCAGGCGCCGGTTTTAATCGAGAGCAAGGTGCTCACCTGCACGGCATTGGGGTCAAAGTGTTGCCGGTGAATGCTCTGGGCCTGAAATAACAGGTCATTGAAAGGCTGATCAAAAAGGGCCTTTACTTCGTCATAGGTCCAGTCGTGTCGGGTGGCAATGGTCATGCGTGCTCCGGATAGTCGGTTGGAATGTCGCCCTGCACAGTCTGGAATTGGCACTATGCTGGGGGGAAGTGAATTGCGAGGCATTCTACCATGTCAACCCGGGAGCAAAAAAGAATTTACCAATGGTTAAAATCTGTCCAATTTGCCCTGCTCCCAGGCGTCTGCGTCCAATGCTCCCGGCTGAGCGGCCGACAGCGCGATCTTTGCCAGACCTGCGAGGCGGGCTTGCCCCGAATCCCCCAGCCCTGTGGCCGCTGCGGCCTGGATATCCCCCGCTGTAATCCCTGGCACAGTTACTGCGGCAGCTGTCTTTCCCGGCCACCGCCTTTTCAACGACTGGTGGCTCCCCTGGCCTATCAACCACCACTACCCGGATTGATTACGGCATTTAAATACCACGAACGCCTGGTTGTGGGCCGTGAACTCACCATGATCCTTGCCGATGAAATCCGGGCCCGATATCGTGACCACCCCCTCCCGGACCTGCTGATACCGGTGCCCCTGCATCCGAAACGCCTGCGACAACGGGGCTTTAACCAGTCGCACGAGATAGCCCGGGACCTGGCCAGACTGCTGGATCTACCCCTTTTTCCCCGTCTTGCCACACGCTGCCGCAAAACGGATTCACAAACCGGGCTGAATGCCCGCCAGCGCCGGCAAAATCTGCGTGGCGCCTTCAGCATCTCAGAACAGAGCAAGGTAAAGGGTAAAACCATTGCCATCGTGGATGACGTGATCACCACGGCAACGACCGTTTCCGAACTCAGCCAGACCCTGCTCAAGGCAGATGCCTGTCAGGTACATGTCTGGGCGCTGGCCAGAACGCCGCTGTAAGGGTGGAAGGCAGGGCGAGAGTCCTTGTTTGCAGGTTTTGTATTCAAGAACTCACCAGTAACATTTCCGCATTATTTCCCTGGTTTTCTTCCCTATTCATTTGTCCCACTGAATCCTAAGAGACAGGTGTTCTGGATACCTGGCAGTGACCGGCACCGGCATGGATGCCGGTGCCGAGCCCACAGGGATGTGTTTACGGCGTGTCACTGACAGGTAACCGGAGCACCAGTCATACCCTGAGTTTGTCGGCTGACAGCAAAATTTTCCGAAGTTAAATCATGAACCCTCTAACATATTTGAACAGTTATTAAGTGGAATCCTTTGCATCCAAGCCGAACCCTCAGGACATCCCCCACCCTTTTCTCTAGAATAGCGGGCCATGATTGATCTCGATTTCGACAAGGCCCATATCTGGCATCCCTACACCTCCATGGATGAGCCCCTTCCGGTTTACCCGGTAACCCGGGCTGAAGGCGTCAGACTGACCCTGGAAGATGGCACTGAACTGGTAGATGGCATGGCCTCCTGGTGGAGCGCCATTCATGGCTACAACCACCCGCAACTGAATGCGGCGGTGGCTGAGCAGTTGCAATCCATGGCCCATGTCATGTTCGGGGGTATCACCCATGGCCCGGCCGTGGAGCTGGCTAGACAGCTGGTTGAGCTGACTCCTGCTTCACTACAGAAAGTCTTTTTTGCCGACAGTGGCTCGGTGGCCGTTGAAGTCGCTATCAAAATGGCCCTGCAATACTGGATCAATCAGGGTGACAACCAGCGCAAGAAGCTGCTGACCATACGCAATGGCTACCACGGTGACACTTTTGCCGCCATGTCAGTGTGTGACCCGGTCACCGGCATGCACGACATTTTCAAAGGCTTTTTGCTGGAGAACCATTTTGCCGATGCACCCCGGACACCCTTTGGCGCTGCACTTTACGATGGGGATCTGGACAGCCTGAAGTCCCTGCTGGAAGCCCATCACCAGGACATTGCCGCGCTGATCCTGGAGCCCATCGTCCAGGGCGCTGGCCGGATGTTTTTCTATTCGGCGGACTACCTTAAAGGGGCGCGGGATCTTTGTGACAGCTACGGCATCCTGCTGATTGCTGATGAAATTGCCACAGGGTTCGGGCGCAGCGGCAAACTGTTTGCCTGTGAACATGCCAATATCAGCCCTGACATCCTCTGCCTGGGCAAGGCCCTGACTGGAGGATACATGACCCTGGCAGCGACCCTGTGCACTGAAAAGGTCAGCGAGGCGATCTCCAGGAATCAGGGGGTGTTCATGCATGGCCCTACTTTCATGGGCAACCCCCTGGCATGTGCCTGTGCCCTGGCCAGTATCCGTCTGTTACAGGCGTCAGACTGGGAGACAAGGATAGGGGCCATTGAAAAGCAACTGGCTATTGAACTGGCCCCCTGCCGTGAATTGGACAGTGTTGCTGATGTCAGGGTACTGGGTGCTATCGGGGTGGTGGAAATGGCAGATTCTGTCGATATGGCCGCTGCCCAGGCCTTTTTTGTCAGCCAGGGCGTCTGGATCAGGCCTTTTGGGCGCCTGGTCTATGTCATGCCCCCCTACACCATATCCAGCGCCGACCTTGGCCGGCTGACATCCACTATCAAAGAGTTTGCTGGCGGCCCCGCATCCCGATAAAATAGCGCCCTTTTTGAACGAGAGAACAGGGAAACAACGTGTCTGACGAAAAACAAAACATACTCAAATTCCTGGAAAATACCTCTGTTGAGGTCACTCCGGGCGGCGCCGCCAAAATCGAAGACTTCCGCACCATGCTGCGTCCTGGCACCACGGTCTTCGTTACCTTCCTGCCCGGATCCGATTTCCGCGACACCGTGGCCTGTGTGAAAAGGCTGTTCGCCGAAGGCATGAAACCTGTGCCTCACTTTGCTGCCCGTTCCATTCCCAGCAAAGCCTTCTTCGAAGAAAACCTGAAAATCCTCCAGGGTGAAGCCCAGGTGGACGAAGCCCTGCTGATCGGTGGCGGCGTGGACAATCCGGTTGGCGAATTCTCCAGCTCAATGGAAGTGCTGCGCACCGACCTGTTCCAGCAGTACGGCATCAAGAAGCTGGGCGTTGCCGGTCATCCGGAAGGCTCTCCAGATATTCCACCTGCAGATGTGACCAGCGCCCTGCTGGAGAAAAATGCCTATGCCAAAGAACACGGCATGGAAATGTACATCACTACCCAGTTCTGTTTCGAAGCCGAGCCGATCATCGCCTGGGACAAGAAAATCCGTGCAGAAGGCAATGAGCTGCCAATCCACATTGGCATTCCCGGTCTGGCCACTATCAAGACACTGATTGCCCATGCCACCCATTGCGGCATCGGTCCTTCCATGCGCGTACTGACCCGTCAGGCGGCCAACATTGCCAAACTGATGACTACCCGCATGCCGGACAAACTGACCCGCGACCTGGCCAATTACCAGGCCAACGATCCAGAATGCGGCATCAACCTGTGCCACCTGTATCCACTGGGCGGCATGAAGAAATCAGCAGCCTGGCTGTATGCCGTAATGGACGGTGATTTCGAGCTGAACAACAAGGGTGGTTTCGACCTGACCCGCGAGCTGGACATCTAGTCCTTCTTTACCGGTTTTCTGGCTGACTTTGTGACCAGAATCACATAACAGCCAGGGCACTGTGAAACAGGTCGCAGACCAAAACGGGGAAAAAGGTATTATTTAAACCAAATCATTCCCCTCTGATTTTTGGTCTCACTGCTCTAGCTCCACGACTAACCCCGGCAACTGCCGGGGTTTTTTTATGCCTGAATTCCGGCTGGCCTGATTGAGAGTCGGGTGATTTGCTGGGTATCGGCGATGGCACCGAGCAGTTCAGCCAGGGTAGCTTCCATGCCGGGAATCCTGAAGTCTGCTCCTGCTATTTCCTGCAATGGCGCCAGCACAAAGCGACGCTCCGATGCCCGCGGATGGGGCAGCATCAGTTCCGGTGTACTGGAAAACGCCTGCATGAAAATGATGAGATCCAGATCAAGTGTCCTGGCCTCATTGCGTATACCACTGCGCTTGCGATCAGCCACCGTTTCCAGTGACTGCAATTTGTGAAGAAGGGTGAGCGGCGTTTCATCCGGTCGTGGAATGAAGGCCACCATACTGTTGAAAAAATCCGGCGTTCCTTCAGGGCTGTCCACCGGACTGGTGACATAAACGGAAGACTGGACCAGCGGAAAATCCGTCAGGCTGCTCAGCGCCTCAACAGCAAAAGCAAGGGTCTCCAGTGAATCACCCTTGCCCGAAGGCAGGTTTGATCCAAGGGAAACAAAAGCGTGTTGGGAAAAGCCGGCTGCCGTCATGCTGGTCAGCTCACAATGGGTCAGGCGTGATACTGGGCAGACAGTTCGTGGACGGCATCGACAAAGGCTGTCACATGATCAGGATTCACGTGCTGGTGTATCCCGTGGCCAAGATTGAAAACATGGCCATTGCCATGACCAAACTGCCTGAGAATGAGATCAACTTCCTGCCTGATGGCATTGGCATCCCCGTAAAGAACAGCCGGATCCATGTTGCCCTGCAAGGCCACCTTGTCACCAACGCGGGCACGAGCCTCATTGATGGGAATGGTCCAGTCCAGGCCCACACAGTCACAGGTACTGGTGACAATCTGTTCCAGCCAATGGCCGCCATTCTTGGTGAAAAGAATGACGGGCACTTTCCTGCCTTCGCTTTCACGATTCAGGCCGGCAACAATCTTTTTCATGTAGTCCAGGGAAAAGGTCTGGTAGGCATGGGCACTGAGTGCACCGCCCCAGGTATCAAAAATCTGCACCGCCTGGGCACCGGCAGCGATCTGGGCATTGAGGTATTCGGTCACCGACTGTGCCAGTTTATCCAGAAGTTCGTGCATGACTTCCGGTGTATTCATCATCATGGATTTGATGACGGCAAATTCCTTGCTGGAGCCGCCTTCAACCATATAGGTGGCGATCGTCCAGGGACTGCCGGAAAACCCGATCAGGGGAACACTGCCATTGAGCTCGCGGCGGATGAGTTTCACCGCATCCAGTACATAAGGCAGATCCTGCTGCGTCTTGATGATAGGCAGGGCAGCAACATCTTCTGCAGTGCGAACCGGTTTTTTGAATTTCGGGCCTTCCCCTGTAGAAAAGTACAGACCACAACCCATGGCATCCGGAATGGTCAGGATGTCGGAAAACAGGATGGCAGCGTCCAACGCGTAACGACGCAGCGGTTGCAGGGTCACTTCACAGGCCAGTTCAGGATTCTGGCACAGGCTCATGAAGTCGCCGGCCTGGGCCCTGACTTCACGATATTCAGGCAGATAGCGGCCAGCCTGACGCATCATCCATACCGGCGTGACATCCACATCCTCACGCAGGAGGGCGCGGAGAAAACGGTCGTTTTTAAGTTCTGCCATGGCGTTTCCTGATCAGACTTCCAGGTAATCGAGGATGGATCCCGCCGCCTGGCGACCTTCATAGATGGCTGTCACCACCAGGTCAGCACCACGCACCATGTCACCACCGGAAAAAACTTTCGGGTTGGACGTCTGGAAGGGGAAATCGCCCTGCTCCGGGGCCAGTACACGCCCCTTGTCATCGAGGTTGATGCCGTAGTCAGCAAACCAGGGAGCCGGGCTTGGCTGGAAGCCGAAGGCCACCAGAACAGCATCAGCCGCCATCACCACTTCACTGCCGGGAATTTCCTCGGCGCGGCGACGGCCATTGGCATCGGGCTCGCCCATTTGTGTTTTGATAAATTTAACACCGGTGACCTTGTTGTTCTCACCCACAATTTCCATGGGCTGATGATTGAACACAAACTCGACACCTTCCTGCCTGGCATTGCGCACTTCGCGACGTGAGCCTGGCATGTTGTCCTTGTCACGACGATAGACACAGGTTACGTTCTTCGCTCCCTGGCGAATGGCCGTACGTACACAGTCCATCGCGGTATCACCACCCCCCAGCACAATGACATTCTTGTCCTTCATGCTGATGTATTCGGCCATGTTATCGCTGTACTGCATTTCGTGGTTGGTATTGCCAATCAGGTAGGGCAGGGATTCGATCACGCCATCCATATCCTCGCCCGGGAAGCCGCCTTTCATATAGGTGTAGGTGCCCATGCCCATGAAGACAGCATCAAACTCATCAATGAGTTCCTGAAAACCGATATCCTTGCCCACTTCCGTGTTCAGCCGGAACTCAATGCCCATGTCTTCAAAAATCTGGCGACGCAGATGCATCACGGATTTTTCCAGTTTGAACATGGGAATGCCGAAGGTCAGCAGGCCGCCAATTTCCGGGTAGCGATCAAACACAACTGGTTTAACACCGGCACGCACGAGGATATCGGCGCAACCCAGACCCGCAGGTCCTGCACCAATCACGGCGACTTTCTTATCGGTTTTGACAACACCGGACATATCCGGACGCCAGCCCTGTTCGAAGGCCTTGTCCACGATGTATTTCTCGATGTTGCCTATGGTGACCGCACCAAAACCATCATTCAGGGTACAGGCACCTTCGCACAGTCTGTCCTGCGGACAGATACGTCCACAGACTTCAGGCAGGGTATTGGTCTGGTGACACAACTCGGCCGCCTCAACGATGTTGTCCTCCATCGCCAGCTTTAACCAGTTGGGGATGTAATTATGTACCGGACATTTCCACTCACAATAGGGATTGCCGCATTCCAGGCAGCGTTCAGCCTGGGCCTGGGCATCCTCTTTTTCGAAGGGATTGTAGATTTCAACAAACTGGGTCTTGCGGACATCCAGTGTTTTCTTCCGCGGGTCTTCACGCTCATCGGTGAGGAAACGGAAAGTGTCTTTTTCTCTGGCAATGATATCTGACATGCGCGAACTCCTAGTTACCGGTCACGGTGACATCATTGAGCAGCATTTTCAGACTTGCTGCCTTTGGTTTGACCAGCCAGAACTTGCGGGTGTAATCCATGTAGTTCTCCAGGATGTGTTTGCCCCAGGCACTGCCGGTTTCGATGACAAATTCTTCAATCACGCTACGCAGGTGGTTGCGGTACTCTTCCATGCCTTCCATACGGATGCGATGTACTTCCACCAGCTCGTGGTTGTACTTGTCGACAAAGTCCTTGTCCAGGTCGAGCACATAGGCAAAGCCACCGGTCATACCCGCACCGAAGTTGTGTCCGGTGCGGCCCAGAACGGTGATCAGACCACCGGTCATGTATTCACAGCAATGGTCGCCGACACCTTCGACAACCGCGTGGGCACCCGAGTTACGCACGCCAAATCGCTCACCCGCCATACCGGATGCAAACAGCTTGCCGCCGGTTGCACCATACAGACAGGTATTGCCAATGATGGACGTATCCTGGGTTTTGAAACTGCTGCCTGCAGGCGGAACCACGACCAGCTTGCCGCCAGCCATACCCTTGCCCACATAATCGTTGGCGTCCCCGGTGAGGTGCATATGCAGGCCGCCGGCATTCCAGACACCGAAACTCTGGCCGCAGGAGCCGCTCAGGCGCAGGTTGATGGGGGCATCGGCCATACCCTGGTTGCCGTAACGTCTGGCGATCTCACCAGACAGACGGGCACCGATGGAACGATTGAAGTTCTGCACACGGTAATTGAAGATACCGCCACTCTTGCCTTCGATGGCCGGCAAAATGTCCTGAACCATCTGTTCAGCCAATTCACCCTTATCCTGGGGTACGTTGCGGTCATCCACACAGAAACGATCCATGGTGTCCGGAATCAGGTCGTTATGAAACAGGCGTGAGAAATCCAGGTTGGCCTGTTTTTCAGTCTGCGCCGGCAGGCGTTCAAGCAGATCTGTGCGGCCAATAATGTCAGTCAGCCTGGTGATACCCAGACGTGCCAGCCACTGGCGGGTGTCCTGGGCCACAAAACGGAAATAGTTCATCACCATTTCGGCCTGGCCGATAAAGTGCTTGTTACGCAGGCGCTGGTCCTGGGTGGCTACACCCGTGGCACAGTTATTCAGGTGACAAATACGCAGGTACTTACAGCCCAGGGCCACCATCGGGATGGTACCGAAGCCAAAACTTTCAGCACCCAGAATGGCTGCCTTGATCACATCAAGACCGGTTTTCAGGCCGCCATCTGCCTGCAGGCGAATTCGTCCGCGCAGGTCATTGGCACGCAGCGCCTGCTGAACCTCACTCAGGCCCAGCTCCCAGGGCGTACCGGCATAGCGGATAGACGTCAGTGGGCTGGCCCCGGTGCCACCGTCATGGCCTGAAATGGTGATCAGGTCCGCGTAAGCTTTGGCCACACCGGCGGCGATTGTGCCGACACCCGGACCGGAAACCAGCTTGACGCTGACCAGGGCCTGAGGATTGACCTGCTTCAGGTCGAAAATCAGCTGTGCCAGATCCTCAATGGAATAAATATCATGATGCGGCGGTGGTGAAATCAGGGTGACGCCCGGCACGGAATAACGCAGACGGGCAATCAGGCTGTTCACTTTACTGCCTGGCAGCTGGCCACCTTCACCGGGCTTGGCACCCTGTGCAATCTTGATCTGCAGCACTTCGGCATTCACCAGGTAATGCGGTGTTACGCCGAAACGGCCAGAGGCTATCTGCTTGATCTTGCTGACCTTGTCAGTGCCATAGCGAGCAGGATCTTCCCCACCCTCACCGGAGTTGGAGCGGCCACCAAGCCGATTCATGGCCTGGGCCAGCGCTTCGTGGGCTTCAGGAGAAAGTGCACCCAGCGACATACCGGCGGAATCAAAGCGCATCAGGATATCTTCCATGGGCTCGACCTGGTCAATATCGACAGGCGCCAGGTCCTCACGCAGGGTGAACATGTCACGAATCGTGGAGGCAGGCCGGTTATCCACCAACTGGGCAAAGGCCCGGTATTGTTCAAAATCACCGCTTTGAACGGCATCCTGTATGGTTCTGACCACATCAGGATTGATCATGTGATACTCGCCACCATGGATGAACTTGAGCAATCCTCCCTGCTGGATTTTCTTCCTGTTCTGCCAGGCATCACGGGTCAGCGACTCACTGTCATGCTGCAGGTGAGTGAAATTGGCCCCACCAATACGCTTCATGGCATCGGGGAAGCACAGATCGATCACTTCATCATCCAGGCCCACAATGTCGAACAGCTGGGCACCACGGTAAGAGGCAATGGTGCTGATACCCATCTTGGAAAGGATCTTCAGCAGCCCCTTGTTGATGCCCTTGCGATAATTCTTGTGCGCTTCCAGCGACCCCATATTGAGCATGTTCTTGCTGATCATGCGATCAATCACGTCATAGCTCAGGTACGGATAAACCGCTGTCGCACCATAACCAATCAGACAGGCTATCTGGTGTGCATCACGGGCTGACCCGGTTTCAACAATCAGGTTGGTATCACAGCGCAGTCCTTTCAGACTCAGGTGATGATGAACCGCTGCGGTAGCCAGCAGCGCATTGATCACCAGCTGTCCCTGTTCCGGCATACGCTCTGACAGGAACAGGAGCACGTTGCCGTCTTTTACCTGTTTTTCTGCCTCAGCCATGACATCACGAATTGCCTGTCCCAGGCCCACAGCAGGATCGTAAGCCAGACTGATATGGGCACTGCTGAAGCCGGGACGCTCGATTTTCTGCAGATTAAAGAACTTGCGCGGTGACAACAGCGGCGAATGCAGAATGATGCGATCCGCGTGTGCCGGGGTTTCCTTGAAGACATTGAGCTCACGTCCCAGGCGGGTTTCCAGGGACATGACGATGGTTTCCCTCAGGGAATCGATCGGCGGATTGGTGACCTGGGCAAACTGCTGCCGGAAATAATCGTAAAGCGGACGCACATGGCGGGACAGCACGGCAATGGGCGTGTCATCACCCATGGATCCGGTACCTTCAGCACCTTTCTCTGCCAGTGGCTTGAATACCTGGTCGGTTTCCTCGAAGGTCACCTGGAACAGTTTCATGTGGCGCTCGGCCACGTCTTCAGGCAGCGGCTTGAGTTCAGCAGTGTCTTCAGACAAACGGGATTCCAGATAACTGGTATTTTCTCTGACCCATTTCGCATAAGGCTGACGGGTTTTCAGGTAATTGGCCACATCCGGGGAATGCATGATCTTGCCTTCCTCGGTATCGATAATCAGGATCTGGCCAGGTCCGACACGTCCCTTGGCCACCACATCCTCGGGTTGGTAATCATTCACGCCGATTTCAGAGGCACAGGTAATGTAACCGTTCTTGGTCATCACCCAGCGTGAAGGACGCAGACCATTGCTGTCCAGGACGCAGGCCGCAAAACGACCATCGGTCAGCACCACACCGGCTGGACCATCCCAGGGCTCCATGTGCATGGAGTTATAGATATAGAAGCTGCGCTCATCCGCATCCATGTTTTCCATGTTCTGCCAGGTGGGCGGCATGATCAGCCGGATAGCCTGGTACATGTCCATACCGCTGGTCACCAGCAGTTCCAGCATGTTGTCCATGGAAGAGGAGTCAGAACCGGTGAAGTTCACCACTGGTGCTATTTCCTCGATATTCGGAATCGCTTCAGAACGGAACTTGTTGATACGGGCAACAGCCCAGTTCCGGTTGCCGCGAATGGTATTGATCTCACCGTTATGGGCCAGCATGCGGAAAGGCTGGGCCAGCGGCCAACGCGGCAGAGTGTTGGTGGAGAAACGCTGATGGAAGGTACACATGGCCACTTCGATCCGGGGATCCTTCAGATCCTTGTAGAAGTTTGGCAGATCCACCGGCATCATCAGGCCTTTGTAGGAAATGACGGAATTGGACAGGCTGCAGATATAAAAATCCTTGTCACCTTCCAGACGGATTTCCATCTTGCGGCGGGCAATGAACAGTTTGACGGTCAGATCCTGCTTGGAAAGACCTGCTGCATTGATAAAGACCTGCTCGATATCAGGCATGTTGGCCTTTGCCATCCGCCCCAAAACCGCGTCATCGTAGGGAACAGCGCGCCAACCCAGGCATTGCAGCCCCTGGGCCCTGATTTCTTCTTCCACGATGGTTTTGGCTGCTTCTGCCCTGTTCTCATCCTGGCTGAGGAAGATCATGCCAACGCCGTAACTCTGGGTTAATTCGGCATCAAACAGCTCACGCGCCGTTTTGCGAAGGAAGGAATCTGGCAGCTGCATCAGCAAACCACAGCCGTCGCCAGTCACACCGTCTGCAGCGATACCGCCACGGTGAGTCATACATGTCAGGGACTTGATCGCTGTTTCCAGCAAATCATGACTGGGCTTGCCTTCAATGTGGGCTACAAGCCCGAAGCCACAGTTGTCTCTGAACTCATCTGGATGATACAGACCCGTCCTCATAATTCTTCTCAAATCAATAGCTTAGGGGGTTAAAACTCGGGAGAAATACTGCCCTGAATTTGTCGCAAAGAGCCGGCCATTTTACACAATATGCCAGTTTCCGGCAATCTGAAGCACGATGGAAACCTCCCCGCTCAAACTTGCGCACCATTACAGAGTGAACCCCGGTATCCGGGCACGAAAAGCGCCCCGCAGCAGGAATTACCGTAGAAATAGGAAGAGGATTTACGCATACTGGCGAAGTTTTTTCTGAATGACCTGTTTCCATGCTTTCCAGACCCCGATCTTCCTTTCTACCCCTGCTCTCCAGCAGCGCCCTGGTCCTGATGACCAACCTGTTTTTTTTACCGCAGACTGCATTTGCATCCACCGTCCTGAGCCAGAACGATGTCACCCGTCTCAAGGCCTTATGCACTGACAGCAGCATTACGGTGAATACCACGGATAAAAAACACCTTTTACTGTTTCACCGTGATGGCTATGTTCCTGACCTGCATGACCAGTTACCGGACAGCATGCGGGCTGTCGACCTTGATCATGCCGCGGCGGTCCTGTGTCTTGACGATGATATTGAAGAACTTGAGGTCTGTGAGTTCGGCGTGTTTTTCAGCATACCCCGTCAAAGACAGCGTTTCCGCGTTGAAGCGATACCCCTTGATCCCGCAGGTGAAAGGCACAGCGGTCTTTTCATGTCAGGTCCCGCACCGGCCCAGTGCAGTTCCATTACCAATGTCGACAACTCCATTGCCTTTATTCGCGGAGGGGACATCAGCATCAGTGATGCGCTTGAGTTCATCACTGACCATAATCTGGATCGCGGTGATAACGACAGGGATGGCTTGAAAAACCTGGAAGAGTTTCGCATAGGAAGCAATCCCGATAGCGCCGCCAGCCCCGCAGCCCAGGCCGAAGTCAGGCTCAACGGTGCCACGCAGACAAGCATCTATGAGGGTGACATTGCCGAGCTCAGACTCAACCTCTATCCAGGACAGCACCTGGGCAACCAGGCTGATTACCTGGTCTGGGCGGACACCCCTGACGGCCAGCAGGTATACCAGTATCCTGCAGGCTTTTTACCCTCATCCACAATAGATCCTGTCATTTCAGGCCCTCTGGCCAGACTGTTCAATTTCCGCCTCGCCAGGTTACGCAACCTTGCACCCGGAGAATACCAGTTTCATTTTGAAGCACGGGACAGCAACAGCAGCATTGAACGCGCCAGCTCCACCTTGACAGTCATTGCCGACCCCTGCCGGGAAGAGCACGCCCTGCCCCTGGCCATAGATACCGACTGGAACAGCAGTTGTGTTTCCGCCTATGAAGAGCAGCAGGGTTACCTGGCCCGGTATTACACCTTCACTCTTACCAGGCAATCAGCCATCGCCCTCTTCCTCAATACAGACTTCAACAGCAAGCTTGTCCTTCGGCAGGGTAAAGGCAGAAGCGGGATTATTTTTGACCTTTCTTCTCCTTCGGCAGATGGCGAACAACTGTTCACCACACTGCCTGCAGACACCTACACGGTGGAAGTGATTCTTGAACAGGCAAGTGCCAATAGCGCCGCTTTTGCGCTTGCCTCCTCCAGCGAATCCCTGTCCTGGCACTTCACTGAAGTGTCCTCTTTTGTGGGCATAGATCACGAACACGGCTACAAGGATGGCGACCTGGTTTCCAGCGACCCCAGCTTTGATCGCCGAATACAGGGCGGTGGAGTGGCAGCTGGCGACTATGACCAGGATGGCTGGACCGACCTCTATTTCACTGGTGGGACAATCGGACCAAACTATCTCTACAGAAATCTGGGTAATGGCCGCTTTGAGGAGGTTGCGAGCCAGGCAGGCGTTGCACTGGAAGCCCGTTTTGACACTGGTGCCACCTTTACCGACATCAATGGTGATGGCTGGCCAGACCTGTTTGTCGGCGGGATAGATGGTGCAGGCGTCAGGCTTTTCCGGAACCGACAAAATGGCACGTTTGAGGACATCACTGAAGCATCCGGACTGGCCGGAATCGACAATGGTTACAGCGCTTCCTTTGCTGATTACGACCGCGATGGCGATCTCGACATGTACATGACCCACTGGAATGACAGCAGCCAGGGCAACTATCTGTTTCAGAATGACGGCACCGGTTTTTTTACTGATGTCAGTGAAGCCTCGGGTATTCCCAAGAATCTCATGGCGGACTACACCGCCAATTTTTCCGACATTAATAATGATGGCTGGCTGGATCTGCTGGTTGCTGCCGATTTCAATACCAGCCAGATTTATCTGAACAACGGTAATGGTACCTTCAGCAACATCACAGACAAGGACATCATCACTGATGACAACGGCATGGGCGCCGCTGTCGGCGATTACGACAATGATGGCGACATGGACTGGTTTGTCTCCAGCATTTTTGACCCTAATGGACTGTCAGGAGATGTGCTGCCTGGCACCCATACCGGTGCCTCTGGTAATCGCCTTTACAACAACCAGGGAGATGGCACGTTTCAGGATGTCACCGAAACGGCCGGTGTACGTATCGGCGGTTGGGGCTGGGGCAGCTGCTTTGCTGATTTTAACAATGACGGCTGGCTCGATATTTTTCATGTAAATGGCTATATCACCACCCGTTTTACCAATAACGAGTTTTTCCTGAGCGATGCTTCCCGCATCTTTATTTCAAACAGGGATGGCACCTTCACCGGTAGTGAACAGTCGCTGGGACTGATCGATAAAGGTATGGGCAAGGGTATCTCCTGCCTGGACTATGACCTGGATGGGGATATCGATATCGTGGTGGCCAACAACGGACAGCCCCCCAGCCTTTATCGCAATGATGGCGGCAATGACAACAACTTCATTCACCTTCGCATAGCCGGTGAAGGCCAGAACTACGATGCCATTGGTGCCCGCATCACCCTGGTGACCGGCAATCTCACTCAGACCCGTGAAATCAGCAATGGCAGTAATTTCATCTCCAATAATCCGTCTGAAGCCTATTTTGGCCTGGGTGCCAGCAAGAAGATTGACCGTATTGAAATCACCTGGCCTGATGGTGATCGAAAAACCCTTACCAATATATCTGCCAACCAGATGCTCACCATTTTCAAATAGCGCAGTTCCGACCAGCGCAAAAATTTCTACCCCCAATAAAAAAGGCCGCATCTTTCGATGCGGCCTTCTTCATCAGACCCTAAAGGGCTATACCAACTTAGAAGTTGGCACGCAGACCAATACGGAATGAACGACCAATGGTGTCATGGATCCTGGCCAGAGCACCACCGACGCCTTCACCGACGACGGGGGGATCTTTGTCCAGCAGGTTGTCCACGTTACCAAACACCTGCATATCAATGTTCATGGCAGTGAAGCTGTAAGCAGCATTCAGTGTCCAGTTCACATAGTTAGGATAGGTGTTGTCGTTGATACTCAGAGGCGCATTGGCACTGTACTGCGTTGCATCCGGGCCGAAAGCATCAGAGTAGATCTTGCCATTGCTTACCCAGCGTGCGGCCAGGGTAAGGGTGGTAGGACCTGCAACCAGGGTGTTAACCCACTGAGCCGCCCAACCAGGAGCCGCTGTCCAGTCGTCCAGGAAGGCGCTGGTAGTGGAGTAGGTATTGGAGATATCAACCTTGGTCGGGTTGGTTTCACTCGGCTGGATCAGCTGCTCGAGCATGCGAGTAGCGATGATCCTTGAGGAAATCGTACCGAAGTTGAACTCACCAATCCAGTCAGCAGTGATATCGACACCGGACGCTTCGTAACCACGGAAGTTACGGGCTGTTGGTACCAGTGCATCAATCTGCGAGAAGCCCTGGGTCAGATCATTCGGGTTGAACGGTGTACCCTCGATCTGGTTACAGAACTCCAGGTCGCCATCAAAACAGCTCTGAACTACCAGGCCGGAGTTGGCCGGAGTGATCGCATCTTCAATCTTGATGTTGAACCAGTCAGCGGCAAAACGGACATTCCAGTCTTCAGGAGTCAGCACCAGACCCAGGGTTACGGTGTCAGCCTTCTCTGGCTGTACATCCAGACCACCCCTCAGCTTGATCGTACAGGGGTCACCGGTGTTGGTGAAGAAGCCCTGGCTGATGTTGCCGGTCCACAGATTGGAACAGAAACCGAATGGACCACCACGCTGCAGGTCCTGGCCGTAGTACAGTTCACGGAAGTTTGGTGCACGGATGTCACGAGAGACCGAACCACGCAGCCTTAACAGATCCATAACCTGCCAGTTACCAGTCGCTTTCCAGGTAGTGATGTTGTAATCGTACTTGTCACCAGGATTCGGTGTACCGACACCAGCAGTGTTGGTGTACTCGGAACGACGGGCAGCAACCTGAACGTCAAAGTCTTCAGTGAAAGGAATGGTGGCTTCAGCAAAGTACTCGAGTACTTCCACTTTACCGGCAAAGGTTTCACCGTACTGGATCAGGTAGTCACGACGGATGTAATCAGGCTGTGACGGGTCGGAGATGTTGGCGATGGACTCGTCACGGAAGGATGCACCAAGTGCAGCACGAACCGGACCGGCCCCAAAGCCGTCAAAGACTTCACCGGAAGCAACGCCTTCAAACATATCCTGTTTGACAGTGGTCAGCTCAAGCAGACGTCCAACAGCATAGGCCTTGCCAGCTGCATCCATGTTGCCAATACCGAAGATGTTAACTGGCGCACATCCATCCACCAGGCGTGGATCCTTGACGAAGCCGTCAGGGATACCGTCGCGAACGATACGGCAAACCGGTGTGGAGCTGTAATCACCAGGAATGGAAGGAACCGCGTCAAACGCAAAGTTGAAGCCTTCCAGGCGACGGTTGTTGTTCACCAGCTGGGAACGGTCTGATTTGCCATGCTGATAGTAGGCATCCCAGGTCCAGGTGGTGTCGCCAAAACGACCACTTAAGCCCGCAGCAAAACGCTCAAGGTCTGTGGAGGTTTCGTTAAAAGTATCCAGGTCAGCAGAAAAATCCTTGTTGTAGAAACACAGGAATTCAATACCGGCACAGGGATTAACCGCCAGGTTGTTCAGGTAATAGTTATCAGCCGGAACAAACTGGAAGTTCACATCCAGAGAACCCTGGGGAGTGAAAGTATCAACACTACCGACAGAACCTTCAATGAAGTAGGACAGGTCATCGGAGATATCACCGGTGAAGCTGGCATACAGGATTTCACGTTCAACAGGAGAGCGCAGGTTGGAGTACTGGTACTGGCTGCGACCTTCACCGCCCTGGCCCAGTGCATTACCACCCTGGTAAGGACGAATAGCTGAGGCAGAACCATCGGTGAACGTAACGCCCAGCAGCGGGAACATACCCTGGGTGTTCATGTTCTGGACACGAACATTATCCACAACAATAAAGTTGGGATCAGCGTTGGTGGCAAAACCGGCGTTGGTTACACGGTCAACACTGTTGGCACACCATTCACGGGAATCAATACAGCTGCCGATACCGCCGGCATCCTGGCCTTCGAAACCCACAACCAGGTGAGCGCTGTCACCAATGCGAGTACCCCAGGCAGCACCGATGTGAATATCTTCGCCATCGTTGTGGTCGGTAATACCGTAGTCCAGCTGAACCTTGCCGCCTTCCAGATCGCGATCCAGCAGGATGTTGGTCACACCACCGATCGCACCGGAACCGTAGGAAGCAGAAGCACCACCGGTTACCACTTCCATTCTGTCAATCAGAATGGCGGGAATAAAGTTAAGGTCAACGCCATCACCCTGGTTGGTGGGTACATGACGACGGGAGTCAACCAGAGTCAGGGTACGTGAACCGAAGAACGGGTTCAGACCACGCAGGTTGGCAATGTTGGAACCGTTAAAGAAGTTACCGCCCGGGTTAGCCGTCGGTGTGTTGCCTGATACGTTGGAAGGCAGACTTGCCATGGCATCACCCAGGTTAACCATACCCAGGTTTTCCAGCATATCTGAGCCAACAACCGTGGAAGGCTGGGCGTTGCTGAAATCATCGGAACGGATACGGGTACCGGTTACGGTGATCTGTTCAACAGCTTCTTCGTCATCCTGGGCCAGGGCGATATTGCTAAAACCTGAGCCAAGTGCCAGAGAGGCTGCTACTGACAAAGCGAGCTTTTTCTTGCCAATAGTTAAGAAAGGGTTGTATTTCATCCTCTTCTCCCCTTGATTATTGTGATAGTTGAAGGTGCTTTACACTCAAAGCAGATCAGTCACGGTTACTCTTATTTCTGGCCGGTAACCTGCTTAATGACCGCTTACTTGATTAGAAATATCTGCCCAAGGGCATTTCTTTCCGTAAAAACCGGGCAATTGTGTCACTAAAGGCCTTTTGCATCAAGCAATTACGGAGTTTTTAGTCCCTGACAAACGACCAATAAACTCTTGATTATCAGTGTGATATCACTGTTTTTGAGGAAAACACCTTAAAAGTTTCCAAGCCCAGCCTAGGGTATTTCACAAGGTTTTTATTCCAAAAACGTGAGCTATTGAGAAAAGGGGGCTCCAGCCAGCAGATTTCGCAGGATGGCATTGTCCACCTGCCCCGTGACAAAGGCCTGGCCCAGTTTCTGCAGCAGAATAAACTTGATGCTGCCGCTTTCGGCCTTTTTATCCCGGCTCATCAGGGACAGGAATTGATCCACTGTCATCTCGGACGGTGGGGTTGCCGGAAGCCCGCTTCTGGCAATGATTTTTTTAACGCGGTCAACATCTGCCACATCCAGATATCCGAGACGGCATGACAGATCTGCAGCCATCACCATGCCAGTTGCCACGGCTTCACCATGCAGCCAGTTGCCATACCCCATGGCGGTTTCTATCGCGTGGCCGAAGGTATGGCCAAGATTTAACGTTGCTCTCACGCCAGACTCTTTTTCATCCTGGGCTACGATAGCCGCCTTGTCCTCACAGCTGATTTTGACAGCATGAGTCAGTGCCTGGTTATCACGGGCAAGCAGCAATTCCATATTTTGTTCAAGCCAGTCAAAAAACGGCAGATTGTTGATCAGGCCATACTTGATCACTTCAGCCAGACCTGCCTGCAATTCCCTGTCAGGCAGGGTGTCCAGGGTATCGGTATCAGCAAGCACGCAGTTGGGCTGGTAAAAAGCCCCCACCATGTTCTTGCCCAGCGGCCGGTTGACGCCGGTTTTTCCCCCAACAGAGGAGTCAACCTGTGAGAGCAGGGTCGTGGGGATCTGGATGAAGTCAACGCCTCGCTGGTACGTGGCGGCGGCAAATCCCACCATATCTCCGATGACACCGCCACCCAATGCAATCAGTGTTGAAGAACGACTGAATTGAGCTTCAAGCAAGCGGTCATAAATCAGGCTGACGGTTTCCAGGGTTTTGTATTTTTCGCCGTCAGGCAGCACGATACTCAGGGGCGAGAAATCACTGAGCGTTGTCATCAGTGTCTCAAGGTATAAGGGAGCAACAGTCTCGTTTGTGACAATACAAACCTGTTTACCCTTTATGTGGGGCGTCAGAAAGGAAGCATCACGGATGAGCCCCCTGCCTATGTAGATCGGGTAACTTCTGTCTCCCAGGTCAACATCAACCTGCTGTCTGCTGCTGTCACGATCACTGTTCATCGATATTTTCCCCATTGATCTGGGAAACAATTTCATTGCTGACAGCTTTGGGACTCCGCCTGTTGGTCATAACCACGTAATCGGCAATTTCCCGATACAACGGATCCCTGATTTCCATCAATTCAGTCAGTTTGCCCTTGATATCCGTGACATTCTGGATCAATGGGCGTCTCTGGTCGTTTCTGGTTCTCTCAACCTGCTGACTGATGGTTGCCATCAGATATACCACGACTCCTCGACTGGACAGGAACTTGCGATTATCCGCGGCAAGAATGGCTCCTCCGCCAGTCGCCAGTACGATATTGCTGCTTCCCGAGAGTTCCTCAATAACCTTCATTTCGCGCTTGCGAAAGCCCTCTTCACCTTCCACGTCAAATATCCAGGCGATGTCAGCACCGGTGCGTTCTTCGATGATCTGGTCGGAATCGATAAATTCCTTTTTGAGGGCTTTGGCCAGCTGTTTGCCGATAGTGGTTTTACCAGCGCCCATGGGCCCAATGAGAAAAATATTGTCGATAGCTTTTTTCATTGACTGCAAATCGTAGTGAAAATCACATCCTGTATAAAACGTAAAACCGGCATACCGCTCTCACAGTATGCCGGAATTCATGGTCGAACCCCGCCTTGAGGATATAGCGCCAGTCAAATGGCCCTACATCAATTCGTTAATTATAGACGGTGTGATGAAAATGAGCAGTTCTGTTTTTGTCTCGGCGTTCTCTGTCCGTTTGAACAGATTGCCAACATAAGGCAAATCACCCAGAACTGGTGTCTTGGTCACGGTGGTAGTGACCTCTTCCCGGAAAACGCCGCCCAGGACGATAGTATCACCATCATTGACGAGTACTCTGGTTGTCACCGAGTTTGTGGAGATCGCCGGAATCGCACCAGCCCCTGGCACAGCAGCATCCTGGTTGATCTGCAGCAGCATGTTGATGCGTCCATCAGGCGTTATTTGAGGGGTTACTTCGAGAGCTAATACCGCTGAAATAAACTCTGTTGATGTACCCCCGGCTGTTCCACCTGCCTGTGACTGGTAGGGAATCTGCAGACCTGACTCTATCCTGGCCTGCTGCTGGTCCTGGGTGGTGACCTTGGGCTGGGCAATCACTTCACCATTACCGCTGGCTTCCAGGGCAGAAAGCTCCAGTTGGAGAAGACCTTTATTGCCGGCATATCCCAGTGCAATCGAAGACGGCGCTTCAACACCCATGTCCACGATCAGGGCATCGGGGAATGATGGGCCCTGTAAGGTATTGCTGGCCAGCGCCTGCTGAACGGTAGACCCGCCAATAATGGCCGAGGCGACAGACTGGTTGTAGTCACTGAGGTTGTTACCAAACTCAATACTGGCTTCCTGGCTGCCGGCGATAATGAAACGGTCACCAGCGCCCGGGAATCTCTGCGCTCCACCCCAGCGGACACCCAGGGCATCACTGAAGGAGGTTGTTGCATTGACGATGCGTGCTTCGATCAGCACTTGCCTAACAGGTATATCCAGGCGGCGAATCATGTCTTGCACATCTTCAATGACTGAAGCCACATCCTGGACAATCAGCGTGTTGGTACGGGCATCAACTGTCGCTGTACCTCTTTCAGAGAGGATGCTGCCGCCTTCACCATTAAGGAGATTGGCCAGCGTAGTTGCCTCGGCATAATTGATTTCAATATATTCCGTTACCAGGGGAGCAAGACTGATCTGGTCCCGACTGTTTTCAAGTTCCTGAATTTCTGCCTGGGAGATTTCCTCTGCCGGCGCGATATACATGACAGTGCCTTCGATACGCTGACCCAGCCCCTCAGAGCGCAGCACCATATCCAGGGCCTGGTCCCAGGGTACGTTGACCAGTCTCAACGTCACATTTCCGGATACGGAATCACTGACAACCAGACTGAAATCATTCACTTCAGCCAGCAGTGAGAGCACAGAATGGATATCCACATTCTGGAAATTGACGTTGATCATTTCTCCTGAAAAATCTCTTGCTCCACCGGCAGCACCGCCTGTACCACCCGCCACCTGACCGGCTACCGGAGTCACATTGATGATGTACTGGTTTCCACTCTGGTAGGCCAGGTAATCAAAACCACTCATCATTTCAGCCACAACCATAACGCTTGAGTTGTCTCTGAATATGTCCACATTTCGTACTGGCGTTGCATAGTCGGTGACATCAAGCCTCATCTGCATGGCATCATCAAGATTGGCATTGATGAACTCCAGCTCAAGCCTGTTGCCTGATCGGTTCAGATTAGCGGCAAGACGATTGTTCGCCAGCTGAATGATGATCTGGCCCGCCCCTTCCTCATTGCGCTGAAAATCAACATTGGTCAGGTCACCGGCTGTATTACGTGACGCAGGTGCCTGGGTTATTTGCTGTACTGGCGCTGCAATCTCTGAATTATCACCGACGGTAATCACCAATGAGTTACCTTCCACACGCCTGACGTAAGATGTCGACTGCGTCAGATTGACAATCATCCTGGTTCTGTCGCCTGAATTCACCACGGTCACACTGTCTGCAATCCTGGCGTTTACCGGATACCGGCTCTGGGAAAGCTGGTTGCTGACATTGGCAAAATCCATGACCAACCTGGGAGGCGATTCGATTTCAAATACACCGGGCTCAGGAGGAGTGCCGCCAAACGTGAGCTCAATTTCCAGCAACCCACCCGGCATGGAAACAAACTGGATGTCATCCAGTGACACCTGGGCTTTTGCCACAGCAGATAAAAACAACCCATTGACCATGAACAGGGCGATGAACAAGCGTCCCAACCCCTTGGTTTTTAGTGTTGCCAACATAGCAAGCCTCCCGGCTGTTGTACTGCTTTCAGTCTTGGTATTACGCATTTTTTTAACTACCTGAGGCCTCGGATATCGGCTCCGACACCTCTGCCTGATCATTGAATTCTCTTTATCCGTCTATAGAACAATCAGCATGTTGTCTCGACAGAATATCGATTCATCCCGTTATTTACTGGGGCGTTTCTCTCAAAAATACTGTCTGTGGGCGTTCCATCCAGGAGCCGTCACCGGTGGGAACAATTTCAACCAGCTCAACCTGGGTTTCGGTCACGCTCAATACCCGTCCGTGATTGCGCCCCATGTAATTACCTTCTGCAACCCGACTGACCAGTCCGGTTTCATCGAGCATCAACGCCCACTCGGTACCAGCCCTGGTGATTGTACCGACCATGGTTAACGAACTGAGGGCATAGTTCTCCAGCAGTTCCTTCGGACGATTATCATCAGGTCGCACGTCATTGTTCTGGTTCCTGATGATCAGGGTAATATCGATTGGAATATCAAAAGGGCTGCGCAATGAGGCCGCCGAATACTGAAACGGCTCATAAGACTGAAATTCCGGAATCGGTTCAATTTGCCCCGGCGGCCTGTTAACCGTTTGTTGGACATAGGTCTGCAGCTCGATCATTTCCTCGTTATTGGAACAGGCAGACAGCAGTACGGTTGCCGCAAGCAGCACCAGAACTATCATATTGTGTAATGCCCTGCTAATCATTGTCGGACCTGTATCGATAGGTTCTGGCTGTAATATCCATGAACAGTTCGGACCTGGAGCCACCGGTGCTGATACTGAAATTATGCAGGGTGACAATTCGGGACAGGCTGGCTACACCACTGACAAAGCTCCCGAAGTCATGGTAATCACCCTTGACGGAAATATTGATCGGCAACTCTATGTAAAATTCCTGTCGAACCTCCCCTTCCAGCCGGATATTGGAGAACTCCAGGCCGCTGCCAATACCCTGAACAGTAATGTCATCCACCAATCCAGGCACTTCCGTTTCACCGGGCAGCTGTCTTAACAGGGCACCGAAGGATTCCTGCATATCTGCAAGCTGCTGACGATAGGCTTCAAGATTCGCCGCCAGAATGGCCTTCAATTCCAAATCAGAACGCAGGGTCTCCTCTTCTGAAATCACCGATGCCAGTGAAGCCTGTAATGGCTTGATATGGAACCAGAAGCCGCCACCCAGAAATCCGCCAAACACCAGGATAATCAGCAGGAGCTTGACCGGAGCCGGCCAGATGCCGATGGTCTCTACATTCTGAAGCTCGTTCCAGTCGAAGTTCTTCAGCTCATCGACTGACTTCTGCAGCATCTTCTGAATTTTTTCGAAGAAATCTTTCATACCAGGGCCGCCTATTCCTCTTCCGGATCCGGCGTGGTCACAATGACACTCAGCTGAAACCGGTTGCCATTGCCGCCTGCGACATTTGATGAAATCTGCTGCAGGTCAGGTCCCTCGAACCATTCGGAATCTTCCAGCGAGCGCAGCAGTGCAGATACACGATTGTTGGATTCAGCGACACCCTCAAAACTGATCTGGTCACCATTGCGTACGATCTGGTCATAATAGACTCCATCGGGGAGCGTCCTGACCAGTTCATCAAACAGCCTGACAATGACAGGCCGACGACCCTGCAAATCCTGGATTACCGTCATACGTTCGGTCAACTCGGACTTTAGACGCTGCAATTCCCGGATTTCAGAAATCTCACGGTCAAGGGACGTGATCTGTTCCCTGAGATAGTCATTCTTGCGGGTCTGGTTATTAATGGCGTTATTAACGAAACGGTCTACGGCAAAAATGATCAGTACGGCGATAGCGACCGTAATCCCCACGCCGACCAGGAATTCTTTTCTCCGTTCTTCCCTGAGTTCTTCACGCCAGGGCAGCAGATTGATATTTGCCATCGTCAGAAACCCCGGATCGCCAGACCACATGCCATCATCAAGGATGCGGCATCATTCTGAAGCTGCTTTTTATTGACTTTATTGTTGACGGACATTTTGGCAAAGGGATTGGCCACTATGGTTTTCGTGCCCAGCTCCTCCTGAACCATTTCTGCCAGGCCGCTGGTTGCAGCCGTACCACCGGCCAGAACAATCAGGTCTACATCATTGTATTGGCTGGACGAGAAAAAGAACTGAAGGATGCGTCCCACCTGCTCTGTCATTTCCTGAATAAACGGCTTCAGTACGTCATCCTCAAACCCCTCAGGTAAATCATTGTTTACCAGGGCGGCTTCCGCATCGGCAGGAGACAGTCCGTAACGATTCTGGATTTCTGTGGACAACTGGGAACCGCCAATCACCTGCTCCCGGGTATAAATGGACACACCATCACGCAGGATGTACATGGTGGTCATGGTTGCACCAAGATCAATGATCGCGGTCAGGCCTTCACGGTCAATTTCCATCTGGTCGCAAAGCAGGTTAAACGCCCTTTCCATAGCGTAGGCTTCAATGTCCACCACCTTGACCTCATAGCCGCCGATTTCCAGGGCAGCTACACGGGTATCCACGTTTTCCTTCTTGCAGGCCGCCAGCAGTACTTCCACCATATCCTCATTTTTCTTGGAAGGACCCTGGCGCTCAAAATCGATAGCCACCTCATCAAGCGGATACGGGATGTACTGGTCAGCTTCAATCACAATCTGGTTTTCCATTTCCGAATCGGACATGGAAGAATTCATCTCGATCGTTTTGGTGATGACGGCAGAACCTGATACAGCGACAGCCGCTTTCATGGTTGTCGTCTTGGCCAGGGTTGCCAGTTTCAGCATTTCCTCACCAATCGCATCGAGGTTGGCAATATTTTTTTCCACAACAGCGCCCGCCGGCAGGGCTCTGCTGGAGTAGTTCTCAACCTTGTACTTGTTTCCCGACTTGCTCAATTCAAGCAATTTGATAGAGCTTGAACTGATATCAATCCCCAACAAGGCATTATTCTTTTTAGTCAAAAAGCTGAGCAAATCCGCACTCCAACCAATTTCCCGCCAGGCACCAGCCAGGCCCAAAAGGACCTAAATGCCAGAGCGAGACTTCCGGTACATTAACCTTATATATGTACTGCTAGCAGGCACGTTAATCATTTTAATCATTAATTTCAAGTAATTATCGCAATTTTTTAAAATTTACATTAATTTGCCGATTGCTTCACAATGCAAGTTCCAACTGGTTCACAAATCCTGTCGCCAGTGTAGTTCATATTACACATGATACGCCTGGAAAAAGAGAGACTCATATCCCAAAACGCCCATAAACCGCGGGCTGGAAGCGCTTTCCGGGCGAAACAAACGATGGCTGAATAGTTCGCTCAAATCAGTTTAAAATGGTCAACCCGGTTTCTGATATGTTATCAGCAAGCAAAGTACAGTTAACCCGATGCAAAAAGTGAGAAATATTGGCTATATCCTGATGTGGCTCGGCATTGCCGGAGGCCTGGGCATCATCATGGTCTGCGCCAGCCTGTATCTCTATATATCCCCAAAACTGCCGGACCGCGAAACCTACACCAACCTGCGCCTGGAAAACCCCCTGCGCATCTATTCGGCAGACAACAAGCTGATAGCAGAGTTTGGCAGCCGCCGTAGCACGCCAATCAAGTATGAAGAAATCCCTCCCCTTGTCACCGATGCCCTGATTGCCAAGGAGGACAAGCGCTTTTTCAGTCACAAGGGCGTGGATCCCGTGAGTCTGATGCGCTCGATCGCCGGAATTGTGGCCGGCTCAAGACAGGGAGGCGGCAGCACAATCACCATGCAGGTGGCCAAAAACTTCTTTTTTGAAGGTGAATCTGCCAACACGCGCAAATTCAAGGAAATCCTCCTGGCCCTGAAAATGGAAAGGGAGCTGACCAAAGAGGAAATTCTCGAGCTTTACCTCAACAAGACCTTTTTCGGCATATCAGCCTACGGAATAGCCGCTGCCGCGCAGCAGTATTATGACAAGGAGGTGAATGAACTGACCCTGGCTGAAGCTGCCGCCATGATTGGCCTGCTCCCCAGACCGAATGCCTACAATCCCCTCACCTCACCCAAGGAATCCCTGAATGTCCGCCAGGCAGTCCTCGTACGCATGCTCGATCAGGGCAAGATCAGCCGGGAGGAATATGACACTGCCCGCCATGCACCCGTCACCGCCTTCAGACATGGCCGTGAGACCGAACTGGATGCCCCTTATATCGCTGAAATGGTAAGACAGGAAATGGTGGACCGTTACGGCGACCTGGCGCTGACCGATGGCTTTGAAGTCTATACGACCATCGACAGCCGCATGCAGGAGACAGCGAACAGGGCCATGCGCAAGGGACTTGAGGATTATGACAGGCGTCATGGCTACCGCGGCCGTGAAAACCACCTGCGTCCGGCAGATGATGACTCCACAACACAATGGGAAAGGGCCCTGGATAGAGCACAGATTGTCGCAGACCAGGTCCCTGCCTTTGTCCAGCAGGTCGATGAGCGCAGTTTTACGGCCCTGCTGAAAACCGGTCAAACTGTCACTGTGGATTGGGAAGGCATTCGCTGGGCCAAGCGGTTCATCTCCAACAGCACCTGGGGATCTTCGCCCAGGTCAGCAGGGGAAGTGGTTGAACCGGGGGACCTGATCCGGGTTAAACAGGACGAAAACGGCCAGTGGCAGCTTGGCCAGATCCCGGCGGCCAATGGCGGGCTTGTCTCTCTTGACCCCAACACCGGGGCAATTCTGTCTCTGGTGGGAGGATATGATTTCAATGACAGAGCCAATAACGGACAGTTCAACCGGGTGACCCTGGCCGAGCGTCAGCCTGGCTCGAATTTCAAACCCTTTCTCTATACCGCTGCCCTGGAAAATGGCTACACCGCTGCATCCCTGATCAACGACTCGCCACTGGCACGCAGCGATTACCGGCCTGAGAATTTCAATGGTGAATTCATGGGCCCCATTCGCCTGTCCTATGCCCTGACCAATTCCAAGAACCTGGTATCCCTGCGGCTTTATGATGCGCTGGGTTCAGACCTGGTTCTGCCCTATGTTTCCCGCTTCGGCTTCAAAACCAGCGAATTTCCCCAGAACGATCTGACTGTTGCCATCGGTTCCCATGCGGTGCACCCGCTGGAAATCGCCACCGGTTATACCGTGTTTGCCAATGGGGGCTACAAGGTTGAAACTTACCTGATTAAGCGCATCGACAATTTCAATGATGGTGAAATGTTCAGGGCCCAGCCCTATACGGTGTGCCCGACCTGTGAAAACACGGCAGAAATCGACTCCCTGCTTGACAGCAACCAGGTGCCGGAAGAGCCCGCTGTGACGCCCGCCCCACGGGTCATTGAGGAAAGGGCTGCCTACATCATGAATACCATCCTGCGCTCGGTCATCACCAATGGCAGCGGCAGACCAGCCAACAGAGCCATGCCTGACCGCGAAGATATTCACGGCAAAACCGGAACCTCCAACGATGCCAACGACCTCTGGTTTTCCGGCTATAACGGCAATGTGGTCACAACCGTATACGTGGGATTTGACCAGCCTGACACCCTGGGCAAAAGCGAGCAGGCGGCCACAGTTGCTCTGCCCATCTGGATAGATTTCATGAAAGAGGTATTGGAAGGCACTCCCCTGGCCACCATGGCACAACCGGATGGCCTGGAATTTGTCAGAATCAATCGCCAGACAGGACTGCGGGCACGTCCCGATGAAGAAGGCGCGTTCTTTGAGGTCTTCAGGAAGGAGAATCTGCCCGATTATGCTGATGCCCAGGGCATCGAGGACAGTGCTGGCCAGGAAGGGCCCAATTCACCCTTCTAGACCTGGCCGTTCAGCCAGTCTAGAAAGGGATATCTGAACAGGATTGCCGGTTAAAAACGGCGTATCAGATCTTGCGGCTGCCGCCAAAACGACGCTTGAAGCGGTCTACACGGCCACCGGTATCAACAATCTTCTGCTTGCCAGTGTAAAAAGGATGACACTGGGAGCACACGTCGATACGGATATCTTCGTTCAGTGTGGAACGGGTCTGGATGACGTTGCCGCAACCGCAGGTGACGGTAATGTCCTGATAATTAGGATGAATATCTGCTTTCATTGGTCCTGTCTCCGGATATCGCGACCGGCACCATGGGTCTTTTTATAACCCCACTGGCCTGCCTGGCACCATATCCATAAAAACTCATGGAAAAAAGAGCGCGCATTCTAGCAGAATCAGTCGATTCCACAAGGGATTTTCTTGCCAATCCCGGAAACGCTCCCGAACCCCGCCAAACCGGGGAATTCCCCTTTTATGGCAGTTCTCCAGCGTATTCCGGGGTTATTTCAGGTAGGAACGGTGGTTTTTTACCACCTCATCAAAGATGGTCTGGAATAGATCCAGGATGAATTCACTGTTAAGGCCCCTTTCCTCGGCCAGGACTTTCAAACGCTCCAGCTTTTGCTGCTCCCGTACCGGATCCACCGAGTTCAGGCCACTTTTTGCCTTCAACTCACCTACCTTGGCTGTGACAGTAAAACGCTGAGCGAGAAGGTCAAGCAACTCGGCATCAATCCGGTCGATTTCATCACGCAGGGATAACAGTTCATCAGGCACTTGTTGGCTTTGCATGGAACCACTTTACTCCAATGGGCTAATCCAGAAACCTGCAAAGTATAAACCAAGCCAAACCGAATCTCCTCACTCTCCAGGAATTTGCTATATTCCGCTTTTCTTTGACTGAAACCATCCAACTGGCTGGTAAGACTCAGCCATAACAACCGGTGTAACCTGAACCAAGAATCCTGCTGTGCCAAAATCCCTTTTTATTCAGGTCGCCGTACCCTCGCCACTCAGGCAAACCTTCGATTATCTGCCGCCATCCGATATCCCGATTTCAAGTCTTTTACCAGGGATGCGCATACAGGTTCCTTTTGGACGGCGCAGCCTGGTTGGGATTATCACCGGCACCAGTGAGCAGACCGATTTTCCCCCTGACAAGATTCGCCCTGCGGAAAAACTTATCGACACACAGGCCATTATTGATTCCCAACTTCTGGCCCTTTACCAATGGTCAGCCGATTATTACCAGTTCCCCCTGGGCCTGGCCCTGCAGACCTCCGTTCCTGCGCAGATTCGCAAGGGAGAGCCGGCCGAAATCAAACCCCGGACCGGTTGGCAACTGAGCACCCTTGGCCTGGAAACATCACCAGAAAGCCTGGACAGGGCTCCCCGGCAACAGCAGGTCCTGGCAGCATTGTCGGGCGGCCCACTGACCCTGTCAGACCTCAACGAAAAACTGGATACCTCAACAGGTAGCATTTTAAGGACCCTGGAAGAAAAGGAGCTTGTCGAAGAAGTCGTCCTGACGCCCGTCAAGGCACCGGACAGTGACAACCTTTATGGAGAAGACCAACCACTTACACTCAACACGGAACAGGCCAGGGCCCTTTCGGCTATTCAGGAGAAATCCGGGGAATTCGGTCCCTTCCTGCTGGAGGGGATAACCGGCAGCGGCAAGACCGAGGTGTACCTGCAGGCCATCGCAGAAATTCTGGAACAGGGCAAGCAGGTGCTGGTCATGGTGCCGGAAATCAGTCTTACTCCGCAGACCGTCAGACGCTTTGCCCGCCGCTTCCAGCGTCAAATTGCCGTATTCCATTCCGGGCTTACCGACACCCAGCGTTTTACTGCCTGGCTCGATGCCCGCAGCGGCAAGGCGGATATCATCATTGGCACCCGTTCAGCCATTTTCACCCCGATGGCCAACCCCGGACTGATCATCGTGGATGAGGAGCACGATCCTTCCTACAAGCAGCAGGACGGGTTTCGCTATTCCGGCAGGGACCTGGCCATTTACAGGGCAAGGCAGCTGGATATCCCGGTCATTCTCGGTACCGCCACGCCAAGCCTTGAAAGCCTGAACAATGCTCTGGCTGGCCGGTACGGCTACCTGCAACTGACTGAACGCGCCGGCGAGGCAACCCACCCCCATTACCATCTGCTTGATCTCAAGGACCAGACGCTGAACGAGGGATTTTCCGAAGCCCTCCTCGACATGATTGGTTCACATCTGAAACAGGGCAACCAGGTCCTGATTTTCCTGAATCGCCGGGGCTTTGCACCCATCCTGCTATGCCGCCACTGCGGCTGGATTGCCTCCTGTGCCCGCTGCGATACCAGCTATACCCTGCACCGCACACCTCCAAGCCTGAGTTGCCACCACTGTGAATCACGAATTCCCGTGACACGGCAATGCCCGGTCTGCAGTGGCAGCGACCTGGCTCCCATGGGCATGGGTACCGAGAAAACCGAGGAACTGCTCAAGCAGTTTTACCCGAATACCCCGGTATACCGGATCGACCGTGATTCCACACGCAACCGGGACAACCTCCATGCCCTGCTGGACAATGTGGACAGTGGTGAGCCCTGTATTCTGGTTGGCACTCAAATGTTATCCAAAGGTCATCATTTCCCCGGCGTCACACTGGTTGCGGTACTGGATGCTGATGGCGGACTGTTCAGCGGCAACTTTCGCGGACAGGAACATATGGGGCAATTGTTAACCCAGGTAGCCGGCAGGGCCGGCCGGGGCAGTCTTGTCGGCGAAGTGATTATCCAGACCTACAACAGCACTCACCCCACCCTCCAGGCCCTCGTACAGGATGGCTACAATACCTTTGCCCGCCGGCTACTGGAGGAAAGAAAGCAGGGCCGCCTACCCCCGTTTGCCTACATGGCTCTGATTCGCGCGGAAGCCAATAACCGTGCGCTGCCGGAGCGCTTCCTCAACGCCATCAGGACAGCGGCTAGTCAGTATACTGCCGGGGCCAGTGTCATTGGTCCCATGCCCGCGCCAATGGAAAAACGCAGCGGGATGTTTCGGTTTCAGTTGTTGCTTGATGCCCGTCACAGACCTGCCCTGCAACAGGTACTTGCCACACTCATGCCCATCCTGGAGAGCCATGGCGACAGCCGCAAGCTGCGCTGGTCAGTGGATGTGGATCCGGTAGATTTCACCTGATCCGGCTTTTTACTGGAAGCCATTTCAGGGATAATTCGTCCAGGAACAAATCAGTAAGTATTTACTGCCGCAAAAAAAGTTGGAGTAGCTGAGCTAAATTCAGACTTTCACCAGCCAGCGGACAAACCCCCGTTTCACCACAACAGCCCTGAAGTCACTATTAATTAACTATGGCCCAAGATTTTGCCAAATCCCGAAAGTCTCCTGCCAAGGCCGGGAACAAAAAAGCACCGCGTGCGGCAACCCGCAACCCGGCGGGTAATGACAGCCACTGGAGCTGGTTTTTCTCCGGCCTGTTAAGCGGCCTGCTGCTTTGCGTGATCGGGTACTACGCCATCAATCATCTGCGCACCAATTCCCCGATCACGGAGAATGCCGCCGCGAGGGCACCGGCCGAGGAAAGCACTGAGACCCAGCTGGATTTCTATGAATACCTGCCCCAGGCCGAGGTGGAAGTGAACGTTGTACCCGTTGAAGTGGCCAACAATACGTCCCAGGAAGAAAGCAATCCGGTCACCTACCTTCTGCAGGCCGGTTCGTTTCTGGATCCGAACGATGCCGAGGAGCTGCGTGCCAGGCTGATCCTGCTGAATATGGATGTGCGTATTCAGCCAAC
>CAZBBS010000005.1:11625-24946 GCA_964490145.1 uncultured Enterobacteriaceae bacterium | reverse complement strand
CCTTGAATTTTCCAGGCCTGCCCCCACATCCGCTAGATTGACCAGATTCCAGGAGTCCCCATGGAGCAATACAGAGGAACAACGATACTGTCGGTGCGCCGAAATGGCCAGGTAGTGGTCGGTGGTGATGGCCAGGTCAGCCAGGGCAGTACCGTCATGAAAGGCAATGCCCGCAAAGTAAGACGCCTCTACAATGACAAGGTCATCGCCGGTTTCGCTGGCGGCACCGCAGATGCCTTCACCCTGTTCGAACGTTTTGAGGAACAGCTGGAAAAACATTCCGGCAAACTGACACGGGCGGCCGTGGAACTGGCCAAACTGTGGCGCAGTGACCGCGCCCTTCGTCGTCTGGAAGCACTGCTGGTGGTTGCGGACAAGGACAGCTCATTGATCATTACCGGTAATGGTGATGTCATCGAACCGGAAGACAGCCTGATGGCCATTGGTTCCGGCGGCAGCTTTGCCCAGTCTGCAGCCCGCGCTCTGCTCGACAACACCGATCTTGATGCCCGCAGTATTGTCGAGAAAAGCCTGAACATTGCTGCTGATATCTGCGTCTACACCAATCACAACCTCACCATAGAAGTACTGGATAACTGAGACTATGTCGGATTTCACCCCGAAACAGATTGCCGCTGAACTCGACAAGCATATTGTCGGTCAGCAGGATGCCAAGCGCGCCGTGGCCATTGCCCTGCGCAATCGCTGGCGCCGGATGCAGCTGCCCGAGGCGCTGCGCCATGAGGTCACCCCCAAGAATATTCTGATGATCGGCCCTACCGGTGTGGGTAAAACCGAAATCGCCCGTCGCCTGGCCAGGCTCGCCGGCTCCCCCTTCATCAAGATTGAAGCCACCAAGTTTACGGAAGTAGGCTACGTGGGCCGTGATGTGGAATCCATCATTCGCGACCTCGTGGATATCGCTGTCAAAATGCTGCGCGAAGAACAGTTGCAGAAGGTATCCGTCCAGGCTGCCAATGCTGCCGAAGACCAGGTACTGGATATTCTTCTGCCGGGCTCCTCTGATGACAATCCGGATACTGCCGGCTCCCGCCAGGTTTTCCGTAAAAAACTGCGGGAAGGCAATCTCGATGACAAGGAAATAGAAATCAAGGTGTCCGAGCGAATTGGCGTTGAAATCATGGCCCCTCCCGGCATGGAGGATATGAGCAGCCAGTTGTCGAGCATGTTTTCCAACCTGGGCGGCGGCCGCAAGAAAACCCGTCGCGTCAGTGTCAAATCCGGCCTGAAAATATTGCAGGACGAAGAAGCGGCAAAACTGATCAATGAAGACGAACTGAAAACCCGGGCCATAGAAATTACCGAGCAGACAGCTATTGTATTCCTTGATGAAATCGACAAGGTGGCCACCAGGAATGAACAACAGGGCGGCAGTGTCTCCCGCGAAGGCGTACAACGGGATCTTTTACCCCTGATTGAAGGCTCAACTGTGTCCACCAAGTATGGCTCGGTAAAAACCGACCACATCCTGTTCATTGCGTCCGGCGCCTTCCATCTGTCCAAGCCATCCGACCTCATTCCGGAACTGCAGGGGCGCCTGCCCATTCGTGTGGAGCTGGATGCACTGAGCGCTGATGACTTTGAACGCATCCTGACTGAGCCGGATGCCTCTTTGTGCCGACAGTATGTGGAACTGCTGAAAACAGAAGGCATCGAACTGGAGTTCACCGCCGATGGTATCAAGCGCATTTCCGAAATTGCCTGGCAGGTGAACGAGCGCACTGAAAACATCGGTGCCCGCCGGCTGCATACGGTCATGGAACGCCTGCTGGAAAATACCTCCTTCAATGCCCGCGAACTGGTGGATGAAGGCAAAGGTCATGTTGTCGTTGATGCCGCCTTCGTGGACAGCAACCTCGGCGACCTGGCAGACAATGAAGACCTGAGTCGTTTCATTCTGTAAACCCTATGATTCCTGCCAGCATAAAACTGCATCGCAAATCCGGCATCCTTGAACTGGGTTACTCGGATGGGGGGCTCTATTCACTGCCGGCCGAATTCCTCCGTGTGCATTCACCTTCGGCAGAAGTCCGCGGCCACGGCCATGGCCAGGAAGTTCTGCAGACCGGTAAAAAGCACGTCAAAATCGACAACCTGGAAAGCATTGGCAATTACGCCATACGTCTACGCTTTGATGATGGCCACGACACCGGAATCTATAGCTGGGAGTACCTGCGAGAACTGTGTCTGAACCAGACCAGTATGTGGGATGCCTACCTGGCCAGGCTGGCCAAAGCCGGTGCCCGCCGTGAAGCCCTGCCTGCCGGCGTCCAGGTGGTCAACATTATGCCGCTGAACGACAGCGGCGAATAATCCTCCCCAAACCGGAGTGATGCAGTACAATAGCGACCTCGATCTGCAAACCCGACGCCGCACCAATGAACAACGAAAACACCGGTAAAACCACCCATTTCGGCTATCGCCAGGTCCCGGTTGAGGACAAGGCCGGCCTGGTTGGCCAGGTTTTCCATTCCGTGGCCCGCAAATACGACATCATGAACGATGTCATGTCGCTGGGCACTCATCGCCTGATCAAACGCTTCACGGTTGAATTAAGCGCCCTGCGTCCCGGTATGAAAGTGCTGGATCTTGCCGGCGGCACTGGCGATTTCAGCCTGCTGTTTTCACCCATCGTCGGCCGTGAAGGCCAGGTGGTACTGGCGGACATCAATGAATCCATGGTCCGCGTCGGACGTGACCGCATTCTGGACAAGGGCAAGTGCGAAAACATCAGCTACACCCTGGCCAATGCCGAAAAACTCCCGTTTGAAGACAACACGTTTGACTGTATCTGCATTGCCTACGGTCTGCGCAATGTGACTGACAAGGATGCCGCCCTGCGCTCCATGTTTGCCAAAACAAGACCCGGTGGCCGTGTTCTTGTCCTGGAATTTTCCAAGCCCGTTAATCCTGTCGTTGGCAAGGCCTACGATGTGTACTCCATGCTCTGGCCCAAGGCCGGCCAACTGATTACCGGTGATGCCGACAGCTACCAGTACCTGGTGGAATCCATCCGCATGCACCCGGATCAGGAAACCCTGAAGCAAATGATGGTGGATGCCGGTTTTGAAAACTGCAAATACCACAATGTCATGGGCGGCATCTGTGCCATCCATATCGGCTTTAAACCCCAGGCTTCCTGAACCCTACTGCGATGATCGCTTCCCTGCTCAATGCCGCCCTGTTATCGGGTATTGAAACCGGCATCAATCAGATAATGGCCATGGACCCGCGGGCTGAAAAACAGCTGGCATCCCTGTCCGGCAAGGTTCTGCGCATACATTGCGAACCGCCCGGCATGTCACTGAATGTATTGATCTGTGATAAAGGCATCATGCTAAGCGGCAATGAAGAGTTGGCCTATGACGCCATGATTGCTGGCAGTCCCATGTCACTGCTTAAAAGACTCGTCACCCGGGATACCGGCAACCTGCAGGCAGACGGCATGGAATTGCGAGGCGACACCGGTGTGGTCAATGCACTGCAATCCATTTTTTCCGGCATGGATGTCGACTGGGAATATCGACTGAGCAAACTGATCGGTGACATCCCCACCCAAATGTTGAGTGATGGCCTCCAGCATACCTCCGCCCTTGCCAGGCGAACGTCCCAAAACGTCACCAGGGATGTGGATGCCTGGCTGCATGAAGAACGCAAGCTTGTGCCGTCAACGGCTGAAGTGGAACAGTTTTATCGACGGATCAATTCCCTGCGTCTGCGTCTTGATCGCCTTCAGGCTCGCAGCAATCTTCTCCACCCTGCCTCCTGAAGCCCTGTGAAAATACCGCGTTTCCATCGACACTTTCCTGCATGGTGTTTTGGTGCAGTGTCTGTTTTTGCAGGCATGAATTCAGCCATAGCTTATGAAAACGAAACTGTCAGCGTGATTTCAGCACGGGCAACTCACGCCATGCAAAACGACATGTTTTCCATGTTCACCCTGCACAAGCGCTTTGTAGAAGGGTTCAAGGAAACCGAGCGGGAAATTTTTGAGGCCCGATTCGGGAAAAACAGCGGCAACCGTCAACTGACGGCAGCCTACAACCTGCATTTTGACCGGCTCACAGCGGATGGTGAAGAGCATCGTTTGTGGCAGCAGTATCGCTATACCCTGCCGCGTCTGAATCATGAACTGGATTTCAGGATAAGACTTGAGGAACGTTATTTCACCGCCAGTGATGATGTCGGAGCCCGGGCCAGACTGGTGCTCTACTGGAACAAGCCCCTGTCTGCCCGAAATGAGCTGCGCCTGGGCAACGAACTGGTCCTGAACCTGAATGATTACGGCATCAGTGCCCAAAAGGGCTTCAGTCAGGACCGCTTGCTGGCATCATTCATTCATGAACTGGAAAACGGCAATCGGCTGGATTTCAACTACCAGTACCGCTATATCCATCAGAACAATGCCGAGAATTTTATTCAGCACCAGATACAGATGATGCTGACGTTCAATCTCTGATCACGCTTACCGATTGCGTGGACCACCCTGCAGGTTGGCGTAAATTCTTTCCTCGAATCCCTGCAACACCTCAATCGCCTCATCATCATAAAAAGGCAGGTACTGCATCAGGAGCACAGCGCCAATATTGTTGGCCGGATCAATCCAGAATTCGGTATTGAAAATGCCAGCCCAGGCCATGCTTCCCGGAGCCCGGCGGTTTTCATGTTGTACCGCGGTCACCTGGAAGCCAAGTCCATAGCTGTCTTCTCCGGCTCCCAGGGGAAAGGGCAGGCTCAGCAGAGGATTGGTCTGTGGCATGGTCCTGACCCTGATCGGGGCCGTGTGATCTGTTCCCATGGATCTGAGCAGATCACGACCCAGCAGACGCTCTCCAATATCATTGACCCCGCCATTGAGAAACAGCCGGATGAAGCGGCTGTAGTCATCCGCATCTCCGTACAAACCGCCGTCGCCGTTTTCGGCGGATGCAATATCCCCATCCGGCAGCGCATCTTCAACCAGGGCAGTCCCGTTGCTGCGATGCGGGCTGACCACCCTGAATTTCTTGATGGTCGGCACTTTGTAGAATGTGTCCGTCATAACCAGCGGAGACAGAATATTTTTTCGCAGGAAATCATACAGCCCGGTGCCGCTCACGGTTTCCACCAGCTGGCCCAGCACACGGGTGCCCTCACCATAGGTCCACTGTGAGCCGGGCTCATGAAGCAACGGCAGGCTTGTGGCTGATGCCCCAAAATCGGAACCCATCAGACGTGCCAATTCCGGACTGTCAAAGGCATATCCCAGGCCGGACGTATGTGTCAGTAAATGCCTGACCGTCATCTTGCGGCTGGCTGGTCGGGATTCATACTCCCCGGTATCCAGATTCACTGAAGTAAATACCTGGCGGTTGGCCAGGTAAGGCAAGTAGGTTTCAACGGGTTCATCAAGATCAACCCTGCCCTGTTCCACCAGCATCATGACAGCCAGCGATGTGATCGGCTTGGTCATGGACGCCAGATTGAAAATGCTGTCGAGGGTCATGGCCTGGTTTTCCGCCACCCGACTTTTGCCATAAGCACCCTGGTAAATAATGCCGTCGGCATTGGTGACCATCGCAACAAGACCGGGAATGCGGGAGTTTGCCACTGCTTCTTGCAGATACCGGTCGAGTTCAGCCATGCCGGCATCGGAAATGACCTGCCCCTGGGCAGACGCCGTAGTGAACAGCACGAGGGTCAGGAAAAAACGGGATACCCGAGTCATGATGACATCCTTTTTCAGGTTGGAAAGAAAACAGCCGCCTGGGTAGGCGGCTGTAATGTAGCACAGGATCAATTCCCGGATCAGCTGTCGAGTCCGTAGATTTCCGACGGGATCACAAGAGGAAAAACACTGGAAAAGTTGGGCACATCGGCTACCAGCGTGTCGGTATGGGCCAAACCAGCAGCATCAAAGGCTGCCTGGCTCTCGATATAGAAATTTACCGAACCCATGAACAACGGGCTGCCCTCGGGCATCGGCGAGGGCTTGCGCACTTCAAAGCGGCGGATAGCCTCACGCCCGTACAGATCCATGATCAGAGTCATGTGGTTGTCCCGGTAATAATCCGGATCAAAACGGGCACCGTCTTCATAGGGGTACACAATGGCCATGCAGGTCTGCCCCAGCTCCGTGGAGAACAGGTCGCCGCCGGACTCTCCCCAGATGATTTCATTCTGGGCAACCAGCTGGGCATTGGTAAAATTGGCGACATCGGCCACCAGCGTAGGGCCATGTTCGGCACCAGCTGCGGCAAAGGCTTCAGCATCCCGGATATAGATATTGATATGCGCCAGGTACGGCGACGGTGGTGCACCGGGCATTTCGATGGGTTTGTGCAATTCAAAGCGCTGGATAGCGTCTTTGCCATACAGGTTCATGATCAGTGTCAGGTGGTTGTCGCGATAATAGTCAAAATCAAAGGTCGCATCTTCACTGTTGAGATAGCAAATGGTCAGGCAGGTGGATCCGACAATATTGGCTCCCCCGGACATGCCCGCCGTACTGCAGCCCACGGCTGAGGCCAGTGCGGCCAGCGTTACCCCCTGGCCAGTGGTTTTCAGCATTTGGCGCCGGCTCATACGGGTCTGTTTGGAATTCTTGTTTTCCATATCATCCTCTTGTCATTATTGGTCTTGCCAGCGCATTGTACTCAGCACGAAAGGTGAGAACAAAATAGTGGAGTTCATTGATTTTACTGCAATTCTGAATAGTGCTATTGTTGCCGCCCCCGACGACAGCGGAGCCCTTTTGCCGTTTTGAACAGGCTGCTGAGACTTCTCAAAATTTACCGGGTAGCCAACCGCTACCGCCTGGGTGATTTACTCACCGGGCTTTCCCATGCCCGTCTTTTGACGACATTGCTTGCCCTCCCCCTGCCCACCGCATCAGTATTGGGTCAGTTGAATCGTGGCGCCCGCCTGCGCCTGGCCCTGGAAGAGCTGGGTCCCATCTTCATCAAGTTCGGTCAGCTACTGTCCACCCGTCGCGACATGGTGCCTGGAGATATTGCCGACGAACTCGCCAGCCTGCAGGACAACGTTCCCCCATTTGATGAACTGCAGGCGCTGGCCCTGATCGAAAAATCCCTGGGCGATCGCGTTGGCCACCTGTTTACTGATTTCTCTGCCAAACCTCTCGCCTCGGCATCCGTTGCCCAGGTGCATACGGCCAGGCTCCTGACGGGTGAGGAAGTGGTAATCAAGGTCATCCGTCCCGGCATCGACAGGATCATTGCCCAGGACATCGCCCTGCTGAAAAGTGTGGCGGCCTTCGTAGAGGACAACCTGGACCAGGGCAAACGCCTGCGCGCCATTGAAGTGGTTCAGGATTACGAATACATCATCCACGATGAACTCAACCTGATGTCCGAAGGGGCCAATGCCACTCAGCTGCGGCGTAATTTTGAGGACTCCGACCTGCTGTATGTACCAAAGGTTTACTGGGACTACTGTCGAACCAATGTCCTGGTGATGGAACGCATCTATGGCATTCCGGTGAGCCGGGTTTCAGAAATCGAGGCGGCTGGCATCGACCGGAAAACCCTGGCCGAACGAGGCGTGAAAATTTTCTTCACCCAGGTATTCAATCACAGCTTTTTTCATGCAGACATGCATCCGGGTAATGTCTATGTGTCACGCGAGCATCCCGACAACCCGCAATATATTGCCCTGGACTGCGCCATCATTGGCACCCTGAGCCGTGATGACCAGTACTACCTGGCCAAGAACCTGCTGGCTATTTTCAAGCGCGACTATCGCAAGGTGGCAGAATTACACGTGGAATGCGGCTGGGTCCCCCCCGATACACCGATCAATGCCTTTGAAGCCACCATGCGCAGCGTTTGCGAACCCATTTTCCAGAAACCCCTGAAGGACATCTCCTTCGGTATGCTGCTGCTGCAATTGTTCAGGACCGCCCGCCGCTTCAACATGGAAGTGCAGCCGTCTCTGGTTCTTCTGCAAAAAACCCTGCTGAATATTGAAGGCCTGGGCAAACAGCTTTATCCCGATCTGGATCTGTGGGACAACGCGCTGCCCTTTCTGGAAAACTGGCAGAAAGAGCGCCTGTCCCCCCTGGCCAACCTGAAAAAAGTGGGCGAGAAACTGCCGGAGTGGCTGGAGCAATTGCCGGAGATTCCCGAACTGGTTTACGACAGCATGCAGGCCCTGAAAGTCTCCCGCCGTCATCTTGAAGCGCTTACCCAGGAACAGCAGGAGAATGAAAAAAACCTGAAACGCAAACAATCGCGGCGTTTCCTGGTTCTCGGCATTGCCGGGCTGGTCCTGGCCCTGTTCTCACTGCATCCTGAAGTGGCTGCCATGCTGGACGGACTATCCCCGGCCACCCTGCTGCTGGCCAGCGCCGGCCTGGGCCTGCTGATTTTCCGGCAATAAGGCAGCACGGTTGAATTCTGACTCACCACCCCAAAATAGAGTATTCTTGGGCCCTGAAACGGGAAAACATGCATGACTAGCGACTGGCTTGACCAGATCAAATGGAACTCGGACGGCCTGGTGCCTGCCATCGCCCAGGACTGGGAAACCGGCAGGGTACTGATGCAGGCCTGGATAAACCGTGACGCCCTGGCGCTGGCCGCCCAGGAAAACCGGGCCATATACTGGTCCCGCTCCCGTCAGAAACTCTGGCGTAAAGGCGAGGATTCCGGCCATGTCCAGGTGCTTCACGGCATATATCTGGACTGCGACAAGGACAGTGTCATTTACCGGGTCGAGCAGCTTGGCGGCATTGCCTGCCACACAGGGCGAGAGAGCTGCTATTTCCTGAAGCTGGTGAATGGCCAATGGATCGAAAACGATCCGGTACTCAAACAGCCCGAAGACATATACGGTTAAATAACATGACAGATACCCTGCAAAAACTGGCGCAGATCATTGAGGAACGCAAGTCCGCCGATCCCGGCTCCTCTTATGTGGCCAGCCTGCATCACAAGGGCCTGGAAAAAATCCTGTCCAAAGTGGCCGAGGAAGCCGAAGAGACCATCGAAGCGGCTCGCGAGGTCGAGCAGGACGGCAACACTGACCACCTGGTCTACGAAACCGCTGATCTGTGGTTCCACACACTGGTGCTGCTTGCCAACAGAGGAACAGGCCCGCAAGCCGTTCTTGCAGAACTCGAACGCCGTTTCGGTGTCAGCGGCCTGGAAGAAAAAGCTTCACGCGGCAAGAGTTAACACTGATACAATGGCAGCCCCCTGGGGGTTGCGGTTTTTACATTCGCAAACAGCAAAGATTTTATAGGAGGTAATCATGGGACTTGGCGGTATTAGCATGACACAACTGCTGATCATCCTGGTGATCGTTGTTCTGGTGTTTGGCACCAAGAAGTTGAAGAACATTGGCTCTGACCTGGGCGGTGCCCTGAAAGGGTTCAAAAATGCCATGAACGATGACGAAGACAAATCCTCATCTTCAACCCAGAGCCAGATTCAGGATGATGGCGACACTTTTGACGTAAAAGCGGAAAAAGTGGACGAGTCAGCCGACGAAAAACAGGCCTGAAACATTCTCCGGACCTGCCTTTACAGGCGGGTAACAGCTGCAATCCATGTTTGATCCCGGTTTTTTTGAATTAATTGTCATCTGCATCGTAGCTCTGGTGGTGCTCGGGCCCGAGCGCCTGCCCGGTGCCGTGAAAACCATGGGGCTATGGATTGGCCGTTTGCGCCGCAGCTTCAATAACATCAAGCGCGAAATTGAACAGGAAGTTGGCGCTGATGAAATCCGTCGGCAGCTTCGTAATGAAGCCATCATGGAAAAGTTCAACAGCACCAAGAAACAATTCAATGATTCGGTCCAGTCCATCAAGAATGAAACCGACTCGGTCAAGGACGACCTGAACCTGAAAAAGGAATTTTCCGATTTGACCGGCGGCAACGCTTCAGCAGCCGCGTCTTCAGATAGCGATGAACCGGACCCCGTGGAAAAACTGGCCACCAGTGATCCGGCCGCCCGGGTGGTGAAACCTGTCACCGAGGAAACGCCTCCACAGCCCGCCAGCAGCAGCGACGAACAACCTGCCCAGGACAAACCGGCTGGTGACAACTAGACACGACCCATCATGACTGACACCGACGACCTGGATCACGATCCCAAAGAACAGCCCCTGATTTCTCACCTGATTGAGCTCAGAGACCGGCTGCTGCGTTGCCTGCTGGTAGTGTTGGTGTTGTTCCTGTGTTTCTTCCCCTGGGGCAATGACCTTTACGTCTTTATTTCCAAGCCCCTGCTGAATGTGCTTCCGGCAGGCTCCAACATGATCGCGACCTCTCCCACGTCGCCATTCATGATTCCCTTCAAGACGTCAATCTATGCGGCCCTGTTTGCCGGCGTGCCTTTCATCCTGCACCAGGCCTGGGCTTTTATTTCTCCCGGGCTATACAAAAATGAAATCCGGGTCACCCTGCCCATCCTGATTTCCAGCGTCATCCTGTTTTATGCCGGCATCGCCTTTGCCTACTTCCTGGTCTTCAACTACGTGTTCGCCTTCTTTGTCAGCAGTGCCCCGGAAACGGTTTCGGTGATGACGGATATCACTGAATACCTGGATTTCGTACTGGCCCTCTTTCTGGTGTTCGGGCTGGTGTTTGAAATTCCCATCGCTACCCTGCTACTGATTTTTTCCGGCGTTACCACACCGAAAAAACTGTCCGAGAAAAGGCCTTACATCATCATCGGCTGTTTTGTGGCAGGCATGTTCCTGACACCACAGGACCCTTTATCACAGTCCTTTGTGGCCATTCCCATGTGGATGCTGTTTGAACTTGGCGTCATTGCCGGGAAGATATTGCACAAGGATGAAGACGAGGAAGCGTCTTCGGAATCTTCAGGGACTAACCCTTCAGCATAAAGGTGACAGGGCCATCATTGGTCAGCGACACCTGCATATCCGCCGCAAACTCCCCTGTTGCTACCTGATCATGGCTGGCTTTGGCCTCTGAGACAAAGTAATCGTAGAGGGATTGCGCCTCTGCAGGCGGCTTGGCACTGGAAAAGCTGGGACGCAGACCACGACCTGTATCAGCGGCAAGCGTGAACTGGGAAACGACGAGCAGACCACCTTTGATATCGCTGACACTCAGGTTCATCTTACCGGCGTCATCTGCAAACACCCGGTAGGCCAGGACTTTATTTAGCAGACGATCGGCATGTTCCCGGTCATCATCTTTCTCGACACCGAGAAAAACCAGCAGCCCCTGCCCGATTTCACCGGCCACGTTTCCGGCTATCTCGACCTTGGCATTGGACACCCGTTGTATCAAAGCCAGCATGTTCTTCGTCCTGTTACTTAACGAATGCGGGGACAGGCCCCTGCCGGCTTATGATAGCCTAGCCCCGAAGCTCACTGCCACGACTGCGACGCTTGCGTTCATTTTCCGTCAGGAACTGTTTACGCAAACGGATATGGTGCGGCGTGATTTCCACCAGTTCATCCTGCTCGATGAACTCCATGGCCTGTTCCAGGCTGTGCCGGATCGGCGGCGTCAGGATGATATTCTCATCACTGCCGGATGCACGGATATTGGTCAGCTGCTTGGCCTTGGTGGGATTGACCACCAGGTCGTTTTCACGGCTGTGCAGTCCCACGATCATGCCTTCATACACTTCACTGTTGGGTTCAATGAACAGACGACCACGATCCTGCAGGTTGTACAGGGCATAGCCCAGGGTCTTGCCCTTGACCATGGAGACCAGCACACCATTGTTGCGACTGGCGATATCGCCTTTTTTCACCGGACCGAAGTGGTCGAAGATATGGGTCATGATGCCGGAGCCGGACGTCAGCCCCAGGAACTGAGTACGGAAACCAATCAACCCACGGGTGGGGACAACGAAACTGATCCGCACGCGGCCCTTGCCATCGGTGACCATATCCTGCATTTCCGCCTTGCGCAGACCCAGTTCTTCAATCACGGCGCCCTGATGGGCATCTTCGACATCGATCACCAGGTGTTCGAACGGCTCATGCAGCTCACCGTCGATTACCTTGGTTATGACTTCAGGGCGAGACACCGCCAGTTCATAGCCTTCACGACGCATGGTTTCGATCAGCACGGACAGGTGCAGTTCACCACGCCCGGAGACCCGGAATTTTTCAGGACTTTCGCCTGGCTCGACACGCAGTGCCACGTTATGGATCAGCTCACGTTCCAGGCGATCCTTGAGATTGCGGCTGGTGATGAACTTTCCATCCTGCCCGGCAAAGGGTGAGTCATTGACCTGGAAGGTCATGGTGACGGTCGGTTCATCGACGGTCAGGGCGGGCAGAGCCTCGGGCGTTTCAGGATCGCAAAGGGTGTCACTGATATTCAGCTCTTCGATACCGGTAACACAGATGATATCGCCAGCCTGAGCTGACTCTGCATCTACCTGCTCCAGCCCCAGATAGGTTTTGACCTGGCCGATCTTGGCCCGACGCTTGTTGCCTTCCCGGTCAATCACTACCACAGGCATGTTGGTCCTGACCTTACCGCGGGTAATCCGGCCTACACCGATAACACCCACATAGGAGTTGTAATCCAGAGCGCTGATTTGCAGTTGCAGCGGACCATCAATATTCACAGCAGGCGCCGGGACCTTGTCCACAATCAATTTGAACAGGTCTTCCATATTGTCCTGGAGGCTGTCCGGCTCAAGGCCTGCCTGCCCCTGCAGGGCGGAGGCATAGATCACCGGAAAATCCAGCTGCTCTTCTGTGGCGCCCAGGCGGTCAAAAAGATCAAAGACTTCACCAAGCACCCAGTCAGGACGTGCGCCATCACGGTCGATCTTGTTGATAACAACGATCGGATGCAGTCCCCGGGCAAAGGCCTTCTGGGTCACGAAACGGGTCTGCGGCATGGGACCGTCAACCGCATCCACCAGCAGCAGCACGCTGTCGACCATGGACAGCACACGCTCCACCTCACCACCAAAGTCGGCGTGACCGGGGGTGTCCACAATATTGATGCGGTAGTCCTGCCAGTTCACCGCGGTGTTCTTGGCCAGGATGGTGATACCACGCTCCTTTTCCTGATCATTGGAGTCCATGACCCGCTTGATTTCCTTGCCGCGGGTTTCCAGGGTGCCGGATTGCTGCAGCAGTTTATCGACCAGGGTGGTTTTACCATGGTCTACGTGAGCAATAATGGCGATGTTGCGAATGTTCTCGATCAAGGTCTTGGCCTGCCGGTGGTTAAAAAACGCGCGATTATACAGGTTCTTTGTTTTTGCATCACTGCAAAGTGGTCGGTTGCAGGATTTATTTTTTCGGGGTTTTGGGAGGGTGTATACGTGTTTCACTTATTGATAGGGGGGG